>DATBGF010000658.1:0-5508 GCA_036558145.1 Acidimicrobiales bacterium | reverse complement strand
CGGTCTGCGGCATCGGCTGGGACCGGGCCGCGTCCCTGGGCGACTCCGCCCGCTGGATGGAGGTCCGCCGGGTGGTCTCCAACCTCGGCGTCTTCGACTTCGACACCCCCGACCACCACATGCGCCTCCGCTCGGTCCACCCGGGCGTGACGGTCGCCGACGTCGTCGCGGCGACGGGCTTCGCTCTGGTCGTGCCGGACGACGTGCCCGAGTCCCGCCTGCCGACCGCCGAGGAGCTGCGCCTCATCCGCGAGGTCATCGACCCCGACGGCACGCGCGAACGCGAGGTCTCGGCGTAGGACTTAGCCTTTGCCCCGGTGGCGACGGAGGCGGTCCCGGAGCGCAGGCGCTCACGCATGCTCGCAGACGTGCGCGTCCTACAGCGGGCCCTCGGCCGCGCCGGCTACGACCCCGGGCAGCAGGACGGCATCTACGGCCCCGCGACGGCCACCGCAGTCCAGCGCTTCCAGTCGGAGCACGGCCTCGCTCCGGACGGCATCGTCGGCCCGGCCACGTGGGAGGCGCTGCGCACGACTGCCCCGGTGCGGGACTCCGACCTGGAGGCGCGGGACCCGCTGCACGGCGCCCTCGGGCACGATGACGTCCTCTTCGTCCAGCAGACCCTCGCCGCCGCCGGCTTCGACCCCGGCGCCGGGGACGGGATCCTCGGCGCGGGCACGATCGCGGCGCTCCGGGCGTTCCAGCAGTCCCGCGGCCTCGACGCCGACGGGATCCTCGGCAAGAGCACCTGGGATGCCCTCGGGGTCGCGGGCGCTGCCGCGCCGCCGGAGCCCGCCGTCTTCGGCCGGGTGGCCTCCGTCCCCACCGGCGGTACGCCGCTGCTGGCGCTGACCAGGCTGGGCGAGCGCGTCGTGGCGGTCGTCGAGGTCGAGCCCGGCCGCATCGGCACGATCGACGTGGCCACCGGCGAGTCGGTGGGCGAACCCCTCACCCCCACCTTCGACGCCCGCCCCACGGCCCTCGCGCTCGCCGACGGCCCGGACGGCCCGCTCGCCGTCGTCGCCTGGCCCGACGGGACGGTCGCCCTGTGGTCGCTGACGGCCGGCGGCCTGCCGGTCGCCACGGTCCCCGTCTCGCCCCCGCCCATGGACGTGGGCGCGGTGGCCCGCGGCGGCCAGGTGGAGGTCGTGGCGTCGGGTGCGGACGGCCACCTCGCCGGCCTGCTCCGGCTGCCGGCCGGCGACCAGCTGCCGACGCACAGCGACCTGGTCGGGCCGGTGCTCTACCGGGCCGGTCCCGACGTCATCCTGGCGGCGCTCGACGAGACGGGGGCCGTCGTCCGCCACAAGGTGACGCCGCCGGGCGAGCGACTGGCCGTGTCCGCCGGGCTCCGGGGCGCGGGGCCGATCAGCGCGGCCGGCGAGGACCGCTACGACCTCGGCAGTGCCCCGCGCACGGATGCGCCCGGACCGGTGGACGGCGTGGAGTCCGGGTTCTTCCGGATGGTCGCGGTGGGGTCGGCGAAGGAGCCGGTGCTCGTGGTCCAGCGCCGGACCGGGGACGTCGAGGCGCGCCGCGGCAGCGACCTCGGCCTCGCGCTGGTCGGGCCGATGCCGCCCGAGCTGCATCCGCGGTTCCTCGCCGCGGGCGAGCGGACGATCGTCGTCAGCGACAGCGCGGGACCGGTGGTCCGCCTCGGCGCTCCCGGCGCAGCCGTCGCAGTGCCCCCGGACCTCGGGCGGATCCTCACGCTCGACGTCATCGACGACGGCGACGATTGCGTGATCGCCGTCCTCGACGAGGACGGAGGCGTGTGGGCGTGGTCGAGCGCCGGGACCGCACCCGAGCCGGAGAGCGAGTGGCGCCAGCCCAACCCGACCCTGGCGCGGGACTACTGGACGACCGAGGACTCGCTCGGGTACGGCGCCTACGCGCGGGCGATCTCCGAGTTCATCCAGCACCCGAACACCAAGCCGCCGCTCACCATCGGGATCAAGGGGCCGTGGGGCGCGGGCAAGACGTCCGTGATGCGGATGGTGCAGGCCCTGCTCGACCCGCCGGAGAACCCCGGCGACTCGGACTGGCGGTTCAAGTCGCTGGCCCTGACGGACCGCGGCAAGAAGGCGTTGACCGAGGGCGAACCCGGCTCGGGCCGGGAGGTGGAGACGACCACGGTCAAGACGGTGCTCGACCGGGCCGCCACCGCGCCGACCGAGCAGCTCGACCTCAGCCCGCCGGTCCCGACCGAGCCCGGGCCCCGGGAGGAGCCCGAGGCGGCCGCCGACCACGACGAGGTGCGGCGGCCGACCGTGTGGTTCAACCCATGGATGTACCAGACGGGTGAGCAGCTGTGGGCCGGCCTGGCGCACGAGATCATCAGCCAGGTCACCGGGCGCCTGCCCTGGGCGCAGCGCGAGCGGTTCTGGCTCGAGCTGAACCTCCGGCGTGTCAACCGGGAGGCACTCCGCCGCCGGATCTACACGCTGGTGTTCCAGAAGCTCCTCGTCCCGCTGGCCGTCCTGGCGGTGGGTGTGCTGGCGGCGCTGGTCATCCGCGGGCTCGGCGACCAGGTCGCCGGCGCCGTCGCTGCCGTCACCGCCGGGGTGTCCCTGGTGTCGGCGCTCGCGATCGGGATGCGGAACGTGGTCGGGTTGTTGGGCCGGGACGCGGCGCGGGCGCTCCCGCAGATGGTGGACGGGCCCATCGGTCTGCCCGGGCGGGAGGACCTGACCGCGGAGGTGCAGAGCTGGGCCGGGCTCGTGGCCGAGCCCGACTACCAGACCAAGGCGGGGTTCCTCTACTTCGTGCAGACCGACATGCGCCACGTGCTCGACCTGGTGGCCACGCCCGAGCGACCGCTGGTGGTGTTCATCGACGACCTGGACCGCTGCTCGCCCGGCGTCGTCACCCAGACCATCGAGGCCGTCAACCTGTTCCTCGCCGGCCAGTTCCCGCACTGCATCTTCGTGCTGGCCATCGAGCCCGCGGTCGTGGCCGCCCACATCGAGACCGCGCACAAGGACCTGGTGTTGCGGCTGGCGGAGTTCGACGCACCCCAGGGCTGGGCCGGACTGGGCTGGCGGTTCCTGGAGAAGATCGTCCAGCTCCCCCTCGCGCTCCCTCCGCCCTCGCCCACCCTGGCCGAGAAGTACGTCCGCTCGCTGTTCACCCGGCCCGGGACCGGGGCCGAGACCGAGGCCGGCGCCCGCATCCGCCAGGCCGCCGAGGCCGAGCAGGCCGTGCTGGAACAGCGCCGCGCCCAACCACGGCTGGCCGACCTGCCCCGGGAGCGGGCCGAGGTCGAGCAACGCGCCCGGGAGCAGCACGGCCTGGACGAGGCCGAGGCCCGCATCGTGGCCGACGACGTGACCGTGCGCCGGTTCGCCAGCACGTACAGCGACGAGGACGACAACGTCCGCAAGGCCATCGTCACCGAGGCGCTGGCGCTCCCGCACCGCAACCCGCGGGAGATGAAACGGCTCGTGAACCTGTTCCGCTTCTACGCCTTGATCGTCAACGAGCGCCGGGTGCTGGTCGACGCCGAGTCCCAGACCGAGGTGTTCGCCCAGGTGGCCCGGCTCGCCGCCCTCACCAACCGCTGGCCCCACCTGCTCAACGCCCTGGGCGCGCCCGGCTCCCCGACCGGGGAGGAGGACGGCGGCCGCCGCGTCGTGTTCGAGGACCTGGAGGACGCCGCGGACGGCCCCGAGGAGACATGGTCCGAGCTGCTCACGGCGCACGGCCTGGCCGGGGGCGAGGGCCGAAGGGGCGAGCCCGAGGGCCTCCGGGACTTCCTCAAAGGTGGCCCGCGCGTCGGGTCACTCGCCCGCGAGCTGCTCTAGGTTCAGCGGATGGCGAGCGAGCGGGAACGGCGCCTCGTGTTCGGCGAGGACCCCGAGCGCTACGACCGCGCCCGGCCGGCCTACCCCGAGGCGCTGGTCGATCAGCTCGTCGCCTGGGTGGGCGCCGGCGCCCGGGTCGTCGACGTGGGTTGTGGCACCGGCAAGGCCACGGGCCTGCTGGCGGCGCGGGGCATGCGGGGCGTGGGCGTCGAGCCGCATCCGGCGATGGCCGCGGTGGCCCGGCGCAACCTGGCGGACCGGCCCGGCTGGCGGATCGACGAGAGCGGCTTCGAGGACTGGGCGCCCCGTCCGGGCGACACGCCCGCCGACCTCGTGACCTGCGCGCAGGCCTGGCACTGGCTCGATCCCGGCGTGCGGCTGCACAAGGCCCACGCCCTGCTGCGTCCCGGCGGCTGGCTGGCGCTGTGGTGGAACGCCGACGCCCCGGACGACTCGCCGGTGCGCCGGGCTGTCCTCGACGTCTACGACCGGCTGGAGCCGGGGATGGACGTGCTGCCCTCGTGCGGGAACCTGCCCCGGCCGGGCCCCGACGACCCCATCCCCGACGGCCTCGGGTTCGGCGAGTCGGTGGACCGCGAGATCCACTGGTCCGTGACCTACACGACGGCCGAGTGGATCGACCTGCTGCAGACCCACTCCAACCACCGGCTGCTGCCGGCCGACCGGCTGGGCCGGCTGCTGGACGAGGTGGCCGCCGCCCTCGACGACCAGGGCGGCAGCTACACCTACCGCTACCGCTGCGTTCTGTGGGCTGCGCCACGGGACCACTAGTCTGACGCCAATGTCTGACACACCGTCAGATTCTCCGCTCGACACCCGGTTCTGCGACCTCGTCGGCTGCCGGCTGCCCGTGGTCCAGACCGGGATGGGCTGGGTCTCGGGCGCCTCGCTGACCGCCGCCACCAGCGACGCGGGCGGGTTCGGCATCCTCGCCGCCGTCACGATGACGCTGGACGAGCTGGCCGCCGCCATCGGGCGGGTCAAGGACCGGACCGGCGCGCCGTTCGGCGTCAACGTCCGCCCCGACCAGTCCGACCTGGCCGAGCGCATCGACCTGTGCGTGGCCCGGGGCGTCCGCCTGGTCAGCTTCGCCGGCGCTCCCGCCAAGGACACCGTGGCCCGCCTGCACGACGCGGGCGTGCTGGTCATGCCCACAGTCGGCGCCCGCCGGCACGCTGAGAAGATGCTCGACTTCGGCGTCGACGCCGTCATCGCCCAGGGGGCCGAGGGCGGCGGCCACACCGGGACGGTCCCGACCTCGCTGCTCCTGCCCCAGGTGGTCGACGCCGTGGGCCACGCGCTCCCGGTGCTGGGGGCGGGCGGGTTCCACGACGGCCGGGGCCTCGTCGCCGCGCTGGCCTGGGGGGCCGACGGGATCGCCATGGGGACCCGCTTCCTGCTCACCGCCGAGAGCCGGGTCCCGGACGAGGTCAAGGCCCGCTACCTCGCCGCGGCGGTCAACGACACCGTGGTCACCACCGCGCTCGACGGGGCGCCCCAGCGGGTGATCCGCACGCCCGCGGTCGACAAGCTGGAGCGGTCCTCCGCGCTGACCCGCCTGCCCCGCGCGCTGCGGGCCGCGCTGCGGTTCCGCCGCCTGACCGGCACCCCGATCCCCGATCTCGTGCGAGAAGGTGTGGCCATGAAGCGGCACCAGGACCTCAGCTGGGCACAGGTGGTCATG
>DATBGF010000657.1:0-8026 GCA_036558145.1 Acidimicrobiales bacterium | reverse complement strand
CGACCTCGCCGCCGCCCAGCGCGCCCAGCTCGGCCTCGGCGGCCATGACCGCGGTGTCGAGCTCGGTCAGGCGGCGGGTCAGCAGGGTCTGCTCGTTGCGCAGCTCGGCCCGGGCCGCGGTGGAGTCCGCGAGCCGGCGCTTGAGCGTCGCCAGCTCGCGCCCGGCCACGAAGATCTGCAGCGCACGCAGCTCGGCCACGAGGTCGCCGTGGCGCCGGGCGGCGTCGGCCTGGCGCTCCAGCGGGCGCAGCTGGCGCCGCACCTCGCGCAGCAGGTCGCCCAGCCGGGTGAGGTTGGTCTCGGTGGCCACCAGCCGCCGCTCCGAGCGCTCCTTGCGCTTGCGGTGCTTGAGGACGCCCGCGGCCTCCTCGATGATCAGGCGCCGCTCCTCGGGCCTTGCGTTGAGGACCGCGTCGATCTGGCCCTGCCCCACGATCACGTGCTGCTGGCGGCCCACGCCGGTGTCGCTGAACAGCTCCTGCACGTCGAGCAGCCGGCAGGGCACGCCGTTGATGGCGTACTCGCTCTCGCCCGAGCGCCACAGCGTGCGGGTGACGGTGACCTCGCTGAACTCGATGGGCAGCAGGCCGGCGCCGTTGTCGATGGTGAGGCTGACCTCGGCCCGGCCCAGCGCGGGCCGCTTGGACGTGCCCGCGAAGATCACGTCCTCCATCTTCTGGCTGCGCACGGCCGAGGGCGCCTGGGCGCCGAGCACCCAGCCGATGGCGTCCACGACGTTGGACTTGCCCGACCCGTTCGGCCCGACCACCACGGTGACGCCCGGCTGCATCTCCAGCAGGGTCGACTCCGCGAAGGATTTGAAGCCCTTGAGCGTGAGCGACTTCAGGAACATCGGTCCCCCAACCTACGTGAGCTGTCTACCCAGGTCGGGGACCGTCAGACCTGGCAGCTCGGGCACCAGTAGGTGATGCGCCCGCCGCTGCGCTGCTTGGTGACCGTCTGGCGGCAGCGCCGGCAGGGCTCGCCGTCGCGGCCCCACACCTGCAGCTCCTCCTGGAAGCTGCCCTCCTTGCCGTGCAGGTCGGTGAAGCGGTGCTCCTCGGTGGAGGTGCCGTGGTGCTTGGTGGCCTCGTGGAGGATCTCCACCAGCGAGCGGTACAGCCGCCGGATCTCCATGGTCGAGACCGTCGACACCTCGCGGTCGGGTCGCAGCCCGGCGTCGTGGAGGATCTCGTCGGCGTAGAGGCCGCCCAGGCCCACCACGAAGGTCTGGTCGAGCAGCAGGGGCTTGAGCTTCTCGTTGCGCCGGTTGACGAGCGCCTGGGCGAACGAGGTCCACGACACCGGCGAGGCCACCGGGTCGAGGCCCAGCGTGGTCAGCTCGGGCAGCTCCTCGGTGAGCAGCTCGGAGGTGACGGCGAACGCCTCGGCCGCCTGCTCGGGATCGGCCATGCGCAGCTGGCCGCCCTGGGTGAAGTTGAGGACGATCTGGGTGTCCTTGGCCGTCTCGTCCTTGGGCGCGGCCCGCTCCAGCCGGCCGGTGGCGCCGATGTCCACGACCATGAGGTCGCCGCTGTCGAGCGTGAACACGAGCAGCGAGCCGCGCCGGTCCACGCTGCGGATCTTGGTGCCCTCGAGCCGGCTCTGGAACGCCTTGCGCGATCCGTTGCGGTGGACCGCCTTGGCCATGGGGACCTCGACCGACTTGACCCGCCGGCCCACCGTCTCGCGTTCGAGGCCCCGGCGGATGGTCTCGATCTCGGGGAGCTCAGGCATCGTCGGTCTCCAACTCGGCCAGGAGGGTGGTGTAGGCGTCGCGAGCGGCCACCTGCTCTGCCTGCTTCTTGGACCGCCCGTCGCCCGTCCCCCGGGCCACACCGGCGACGGCCACGGTGACGTGGAAGCGCCGCGCGTGGTCCGGGCCCTCGGCGAGGGTCTCGTAGCGCGGCTGCTCGTCGAAGTGACGGGCCGTCAGCTCCTGGAGCCTGCTCTTGTAGTCCTGCCCGCCGGGCCCGCCGGCGTGCGCTTCGGCCACCCGTGTGCCGAGCAGTCGCAGCACGAGGGCGTGGGCCTCGACCATGCCGGCCGAGACGTAGACCGATCCCAGCACCGCCTCCAGCGCGTCGGCCAGGATCGAGGGCTTCTCCCGCCCCCCGGACTGCTCCTCCCCCTTGCCCAGCAGCAGGTGGGCGCCGAGGCCCATCTCGTCGGCCACCTCGGCCAGCGTCACCGCGTTGACGACCGCCTTGCGCACGTCGGTCAGCTCACCCTCGCTCAGGGTGGGATAGGCGTGGAACGCGTGGTCGGTGATGATGAGGCCCAGCACCGCGTCGCCGAGGAACTCGAGGCGCTCGTTGGAGTCGTGGCCGGGGTTCTCGGCGCACCAGGAGCGGTGCACCAGGGCGGGGGCGAGGACTTCGGGGCTGGACAGGTGGACGCCGAGGCGTTCGGCCAGCTCGTCGAGTCTGGGGACTGGGAGAGGGATGGTCGTCCCTTCAGAGCCTGGCGAGGACGTAGTCCACCGCGTCGCGCACCGTCTTGATGTCCTCGAGGTCTTCGTCCTCGATGCGGAACCCCACGCTCCGTTCGCCCAGCTCCTCCTCGAGCGCCTCGGCCAGCTCGATGAGGGCCAGGGAATCGGCGTCGAGGTCGTCGGTGAAGGAATCGCCTTCCTTGATGGACGACGGCTCGACCTCGAGGATGTCGGCGAGGCGGTCGCGGATCAGGTCGAAGACCTGCTCGCGGTCCATGGGACTGCGCTCGACGTGGGTCTCGGCGGGCACGGGACTACTCCTGGTATCGGGCAAGGACGCGGGCAGTGTATCGAGGCGCCTGATTGTGCGCTTGTGAACAATCAGGCGGGAGAAACCACGGAGCGCAGTCGTTCGACCACGCCCGCTTCGACCATCTCACCGGCCACCCGCAGGGCGTTGACGACCGCGGTGGCCGAGGAGGATCCGTGGCTGATGATGCACACGCCGTCCACCCCGAGCAGCATGGCGCCCCCCGTGCTGTCCGGGTCGAGGTCGGCGTAGAGCGGCATGAGCGCCGCCACCGCCTCGTCCGCCACCGGGGTGGCACCCAGCGCCCCGAGCACGCTGCGGACCAGGGCCCGCATGCCGCCCTCGAGGGTCTTGAGGGCCACGTTGCCGGTGAAGCCGTCGGTGACGACCACGTCGACGTCGTCGGTCATGATGTCCCGGCCCTCGACGTTGCCCACGAAGCGTGCGCCGGCCCGGTCCAGGGCGCCGGGCTCGGCCAGCAGCGCGTGGGTCTCCTTCACCAGCGGGTTGCCCTTGCTCGCCTCCTCGCCGATGGACAGCAGGCCCACCCGCGGCTCGGCGATGCCGTAGCGCTCGCGGGCGAAGACCGCGCCCATCTGGGCGAACTGGACGAGCCACTGGGGCTGGCACTCGGCGTTGGCCCCCGCGTCGAGCAGCACGGTCGGCGTCGAGCCGGGCACCGGGATCGGCGTGGCGATCGCGGGCCGGGCCACGCCCTTGATGCGGCCCATGCGCAGCAGCGCCGACGCCATCGTCGCGCCGGTGTTGCCGGCCGACACCATGGCGGACGCCTTGCCGTCACGGACCGCCTCGGCCGCCCGCACGAGCGACGAGTCCTTCATGGTCCGGACCTTGGAGCCGGCGTCGTCCATGGCGATCACCTCGGACGCAGGCAGCACGTCCAGGTCGCCCCGGAGGCTCTCGATCTCGTCCGGCCGGCCCACGAGGACGATGGGCACGCCCAGCTCGGCGACGGCGCGGTGGGCACCCTCGATGATGGCGCCCGGGGCGTTGTCGCCCCCCATGGCGTCGAGCGCGATCGGCAGCATCGTGCGGCCCCCCGGCGCTGAGGCGCTCGTCAGTCGACTTCGACGGCGACGCGGCCGCCGTACCAGCCGCAGTTGCCGCACACGACGTGGGGCTGCTTGGCGGCGTTGCAGCGGGGGCAGACGCTACGGGAGGGACGCTCGAGGCGCCACGCGCTCGCCCGGCGGCTGCGGCCCTTGGCCTTGGAGGTCTTCTTCTTGGGGACGGCCATGTCGAATCACCAGTCAGCGGTCGCGACGGAAGCGCCCGCAGCCGCGGGCACGAGGGATAGAGACTAGCGGCCGTTCGACGTATCCGTCGAACGGGCAGGTGTTTCCTGCTCGACCGAGCAGCGGAGCCGGCACTCGCCCTCCAAATCTCCACGCGTCGGCTGAGGCGAACGCTCCACCCGCTCGGCCGAGGGCGCCGGAACCGTCGAACGCAGGCGGGACATCAGTCGAAATGCAACGAGTCGAGGGCGGACCAGCGGGGATCGGCGGCCGGCTCGTCGTCGTCGACGACCACCGGGTGCGCCTCCGGATCGGGACCGGGGCAAGACTCGTCGCACAGCGGGGCGAGGGGCAGGGCCAGGGCGAACGCCTCCCGCAGCAGTGGCTCCAGGTCGAGGGCGTCAGGGTCCAGCGGATAGGTCTCGCCCTCCACCGGGTTCGGCTCGAACACCTCGCTGAGCGGGACCTCGACCTCGCCACCGGTCGTCTCCAGGCAGCGGCGGCACTCCCCCACCCAGCGGCCCCGCGCCGTGCCGGTCACCGTGACGGTCTCGCCCTGCGACTCGACCATCACATCCACGGTCACGTCGTCACCGGACAGCCGCGTGCTGGACAGGGCCACGCCCGCCAGCGGCCCGGTCGCCACGAACCGCTGCTGGGCGCCCGGACGGCGGGCCAGCTCGGCCGTGGGGATGAGGAAGGGTGGGCGGCTCACCCACCCAGGTTACTGGCGGTCCTGATCGAAGAACCGGGCGTCCGTCTCGGGGTCGTCGGGGTCGCGCTCGGGCAGGTCGTGGCCGTTGACCCCGGCCCGGGCCGGCGCGGCCGGAGGGTGGCCCTCGCCGGCGGGGCCCCGCAGCTTGGCCCGCCCGGAGGAGATGATCGCCATGGTGCGCTCCAGCACCGTCTCCATCTGGGCCAGCCGCTTGTCGCAGAAGTCGTCGGCCTCGTTGCGCTGGCGCGACGCCTCGGCGCGGGCGTTCTCCACGATGCGGCGGGCCTTGGCCTCGGCCGCCTTCATCACCTCGGAGCGCTGCACCATGCGCTCGGCCTGGCCCCGGGCCGCGGCGAGGATGTCGTCCGCCTCCCGCTCGGTGCGCTCGAGGAACTCGTCGCGCTCCTTGAGCAGCCAGCGCGACGCCCGCACCTCGTCCGGCAGCCGCTCGATGGCGTGGTCGAGCAGGTCGAGCACCTCGTCCCGGTCGATCTTGACCTGGGTGGACAGCGGCGCGGGACGGGCCCCGTCGATCAGCGCGTGCAGCTCGTGGAGGATGGCCTCGACGTCGCCGCCGGGCGCCCGCTCCGCCACCCGGGCCTCGAAGTTGTGCTCGAAGGAGCTGTCCTGGTCATCCACCAGCCGGCTCCCCGTACTTCGACGCCAGCAGCTTGGCCACCCCCGGCGGCACCATCGAGCTCACGTCCCCGCCGAAGCGGGCGATCTCCCGGATGAGGCGGGACGCGATGAAGCAGTGCTCGGGCGCCGAGGGCAGGAACATGGTGACGACGCCCGAGACCTCCCGGTTCATCTGGGCCATCATCAGCTCGGAGTCGAAGTCGGTCACCACCCGCAGGCCCTTGACGATGAAGTCGGCACCCACCTCGCGTGCGAGGTCGACCGTCAGGCTGGAGAACGAGGTGATCCGCACGTTGTCGAGGTGGGCCGTGGCGTCGGCGATGAGGTCCTGCCGCTCGTCCAGCGAGCACAGCGGCTCGCCCTTCTGCGGGTTGCGGACCGTGGCCACCACCACGTCGTCGAACAGGCGCGCCGCCACCTCGATGATCTCGATGTGGCCGTTGTGGATCGGATCGAACGACCCGGGATACAGAACGGTGGTCACAGCGCACAAGGTAGCTCTCACGCTCAGCCGAACTCGGAACCACCTTGCGTGGCGGGCTGGGCGAAGCCCACCCAGGTGCCGCCGTAGCGGGCGTCCCGGACCAGCCCCCAGCCGGCGGGGAGCGGGATCGGGCGGTCGGACTCGGCCACGACCAGGTCGGCGGGCACCGCCTCCAGCAGCGCCGGCCAGCCGGCGAAGGCGTAGGGCGGATCGCAGAACGCCACCGCGAAGCGGGTGCCCGCGGGCAGGCCGGCGAGCCAGCGCTCGACCGGGGCGCCCACGATGGTGGCCCGGTCGGCGAAGCCGCAGGACTCCACGTTGCGCCGGATGGCGTGGCGGGCGGCCCGGTCGGTGTCCACGAACGTGGCGTGGGCCGCGCCCCGGGAGAGCGCCTCGACGCCGAGGGCGCCGCTGCCCGCGAACAGGTCCACCACCGGCTCGTCCTCGACCCCGCCCCGGCTGCCCAGCGCGTTGAAGATCGCCTCGCGCACCCGGTCGGTGGTCGGCCGGGTGCGGGCCCCGGGCGGCGCCACCAGCGTGCGGCCCCGGGCCGAGCCCGCCACGACGCGCATCGCCGGAGGGTACCGGGTGGCCGGCGGGTGGCAACCTGGTCGCCATGACGGAGCACGTGCGGGTGATCAGCATCGGGCAGCCCAAGGTCCGCAACGCCATCGACTCCAAGACGGCGCAGCGCCTGCACGACGAGCTCGTGGCCTTCGACTACGACGACGCGGCCCGGGTGGCGGTCCTGACCGGTGACACCGCCGCGTTCTGCGCCGGCGCCAACCTCAAGGACCTGCCCCGGCTGCGGGACAGCGGCCCGCTGGGGCCGACGCGGCTGGCCCTGTCCAAACCGGTGATCGCGGCCATCGAGGGCTGGTGCGTGGCCGGCGGGATGGAGCTGGCCGCCTGGTGCGACCTGCGGGTGGCCGGGGACACCGCCCGCTTCGGCTGCCTGGAGCGGCGCTGGGGCGTGCCGCTGGTGGACGGCGGCACCTACCGCCTGCCCCGGATCCTGGGCCTGGGCCGCGCCCTCGACCTCATCCTCACCGGCCGCGAGCTCGACGCCGCCGAGGCCGAGCGCATCGGCTTCGTCGATCGCCTCGTGCCCGCGGGCACCGCCCTGGCCGCGGCCACCGAGCTGGCCGAGCACATCGCCGCCCAACCCTGGCGCTGCGTGGTCAGCGACCGGCGGGCCGTGTTCGACGGGCTCGGGCTCGACCTGGCCGAGGCGTTGGCCAACGAGGACCGGCTGGGGCGCGAGGTCATCCTGTCCGACGACTTCGGCGCAGGCGTCGCCCGCTTCGGCGAGCACCAGCGGGACCGCCGGGCGTAGCGTCGCCGCGGTGGAGGTCGATCCGGTCATCACCTGCATCGACTGCGGCGGCCGGGCGCATCTCATCTCCTACCCGCCCGAGGACGGGTGGGAGCCCGGCGACCTGGTCGTGTACCGCTGCGAGGACTGCCTCGACCGCTGGGACCTGATCGTGCCGGACGAGGACGGCAACATCCCCGACGACGACTGACCCGCGGGTCACCCCTGTGCTCACCCGACTACTCTCTGGCGGGTTTCTGGGGGAGCTTCGAGTGGGGGGTGCGCGATGGGCGCGACTCTGGCGGCCGGCCGACCGGCCGTGCGGGTCTCGGCGGTGCTGGGCGGAGCCCTGGCGGTGGCGTTGCTGGTGGGAGCCGGCGGGTCCTTCAAGGCGGGCCTGGGAGCCGCCGATGACCTCGCCCGGGCCCGGGAGGATGCGGCCCGCTCCGACACGTCGGGCCTGGCCCGCGACGTGCTGTACCGGCTCGAGGACGAGCGGGGCTACATGTCGATGTACATGGTGGGGGCCGAGAACGTCCTCGTCCAGCCGGTGGGCTCCGCGGCCGAGGCGAGCGCGGCCACCGACGACGCGCTGGCCGCGCTGCGGGCCTCCGTCGAGCACACCGGGGGCGATGTCGCCGACACCTACGGACCCGCGCTGGCCGGCATCGACGCCCAGCTGGCCGGCCTGCGTGGCGTGGTCAACGGCCTGACGGGGCCGCGAGGTCAGGACCAACAAGCTGCGGCGAGCCCGGTCTGGGACGGCTACTCCTCGCTGATCGACGGTGTGCTGACCGCCGATCTCGACTTCACGACGACCCTCCGGAACGCCGACGCGGCGCAGGGCGGGCAGTTGATCGACGTGGCGCTCCG
>DATBGF010000656.1:0-9153 GCA_036558145.1 Acidimicrobiales bacterium | reverse complement strand
GCGGCGGCGGGGCCTGGGGCTGCCGTGGCGGCGGCGCCGGCGGCTTGGGCCGCTGCGTTGGCGGCTGCGGTTGAGGCTGCGGCTGCGTCGGCGGCGTTGGCGTTGGCGGTCGCGGCTGTTGCGGCGGCTGCGGCTGCGGCTGCGTTGGCGGTGGCGGACGTGGCCGCGGCGTCTACGGCGGCCGAGGCGGCAGCTGCGGCGGCGGTGTTGGCGGCTTCGACAGCGGCGGCGGCCTCGTTGGCTGCGGCGTGGGCTCCGATCGCGGCTGTGACGGCGTCGACTACCGCTGCGACCGCGGCGGCAGCCGGGTCGTCGGTGGGGGTCGCGGCTTCGACCATGGGGGCCGACGCGCCGAACAGGCGAGCGCTGAGGGCGAAGACCACCACGACCACTACGACCACCATGAGCGGAGCGCGGGCTCCGGTACGTCCGAGCGTCGTCACGTGCCTCTCCCCCCGTGTGCTGCGCCCCACGTGCCACTGGGGTGTGGCCTCATCTGTCACTACAGAATGTGGCCGTCCGAGTGCTCTGTGTCTCCACGCGGAGCTAAAGCTTTGGTTAAGGCAGCGTTAGGTGGGCCCGGTGGGGATCGAACCCACGACCAAGCGATTATGAGTCGCCTGCTCTGACCACTGAGCTACAGGCCCGGTCGGGACTACATACCACGTGGGTGGGGGCGGCGGTCGCCAACCAGCTCCGCGCGGTGGCGGCGGAGGGTCAGGGTGGTGTCGACTATCGAGTTGACCAGGAGGCAGAGGAGCTGGACGACGCCGGCGTCGTCCTCGGCGTCGGGGTCGATCTGGCCGGGGGGTAGGGCGTCGTCGCCGTGGACCCGGACGGCGTCCAGGCCCTCGACCACCTGGGCCGGGAGGTGGCCCTCGGCGGCGAGCGAAGCGATGCGGTCGGCCAGGGGGCCGTCCGGGGCGCCGAGCGAGTCCACCAGGCGGTCGACCAGGAGGCGCAGCAGCGCGGCCGCGGCGCGCGGCGAGATGGGGGCCGCGGCCCGGGCCTCGTCGTACAACGCCACCAGCTCCGGTGGGAGGTCGGGGGACGGCGGGACGCCCACCGCCGGAGCGGGCCAGACCTGCGCGCCGTCGATCCAGTAGCTGCGGGCGCGGCACGACCGGCACTCGGCGCGCTTGAGCGCCTTGTCCACCTCACCGGTGCCGCGGGCGGGGAAGTCCGCGTCCTGCCACAGCTGCTGGGCGTCGACGCCGCAGTGGGGGCAGACGAAATGGGCGGCGTCGAGCACGGGAAGGGCGCCGGCACGAGGGCTCACGGGACCGAGCCTACGGCGACGATGGAAGATGAAGCTCCGGGGGTGGGGCTCGAACCCACGACCCGCGGATTAACAATCCGCTGCTCTGCCAGCTGAGCTACCCCGGAAGGGAACCTGTTGAGGATAGTGCGCTCAGGCGCCCTCGAGGTATTCCCGCAGCTTCTGCGAGCGGTGCGGGTGGCGCAGCTTGGCCAGCGTCTTGGACTCGATCTGGCGGATGCGCTCACGGGTCACGCCGAACTGCTTGCCGACCTCTTCCAGCGTGCGCGGCTGCTCGTCGTCGAGGCCGAAGCGCATGATGACGACTTCCTTCTCACGGTCGTTCAGCTCGTCGAGGACCTTGCGGACCTCGTTCTGGAGCATCTGCCGCGTCGCCGCGTCGTCGGGCTCCTCGGCGCCGTCGTCCTTGATGAAATCGGCCAGGTACGAGTCGTCCTCCTCGCCCACCGGCGAGTCGAGCGACAGCGGGTCGAGCGAGATCCGCTGGATCTCCCGCACCCGCTCGGGCGTCATGCCCACCTCTTCGGCCAGCTCGTCGACCGTGGGCTCGCGCTCGAGCTGCTGCACCATCTGGCGCTGCACCCGGTGCACCCGGTTGATCGACTCGACCATGTGGACCGGGATGCGGATCGTGCGGGCCTGGTCCGCGATCGACCGGGTGATCGCCTGGCGGATCCACCACGTGGCGTAGGTCGAGAACTTGAAGCCCTTCGTGTAGTCGAACTTCTCGACCGCACGCATGAGCCCCATGTTCCCCTCCTGGATCAGGTCGAGGAACTGCATGCCGCGCCCGACGTAGCGCTTGGCGATCGACACGACGAGCCGCAGGTTGGCCTGGATCAGTGCGCTCTTGGCGTCGTCGCCGTCGTCGGCCAGGGCCTGGAGGCTGCGGGACTCGTCGGCGGGCAGGTCGCCCAGCGAGCCGGCGGCGTCGAGGTCGGCCAGGCGCTCGGACGCCTCGGCGCCCGCCTCGATGCGCTTGGCCAGGTCGACCTCCTCGGCCGCCACCAGCAGCGGCACCCGGCCGATCTCGCGCAGGTACATGCGCACGGGATCGGACGTGCCGCCGCCGCGCTCGGCGCCGCGGTCGGCGTTGAGCCGGCTGCGGCGCCGCATCGTCGCCGACAGGCGGCGGAGGTGGGCTCGCTCGGGCCCGCGGGCCAGAGCCTCGGGGGCGAACATCACGACCGTCGGCGTGGCGTCGTCGACCACGAGGTCGGCACCGGGCAGCAGCGCGGTGTCGGACGCCGCGGGCGCCTCGGTGGGCTGGGTGAGGTCCAGGTCCTCGGTCTCCTCCACCACGATCCCCTCCGCTGCGCAGCGCCGGTAGATCTCCGCCAGTACCTCGGGGGTCATCTCCACGTGGGCCAGGGCCCGGACGAGGTCATGCTGGGTCAGCCGCCCCGACTCGCGGGCGTGCTCGACCAGGCGCGTCAACTCGTCTTCCGCCGAGCCGTTCCATGCGTCGAGCGCCGATGGCACGTGAATCAAGCCCCCTTCCGGTCCCGATGCTCAAGCCAGGCTAGCAATCTGTTCGCCGACTCGGTTGCCGTTTGGCTACTCCGCAGGCCGTCCATGACCCGCCCCAGCGTGGCTGCGTCGGTGAGCGCCTGCGTGCCGTCGGCGGCGGTGGCCGACGCCAGGCGGACAGCCGTGATCTCGCGCCGGGCCACGTCCATGCAGAGCAGCCGCACGGCCTCGAACGGCTCGGACGACGGCTCGTCGACCAGCAGGCGGGCCAGCAGGTCCGCCACCGCGGGCGCGGCCGACGCCATCGCCTCGGCGTGGGTGTCCGACGCGAGCAGCGCCTCGTACACCCCCAGCAGCACCGGGTCGTCGAACAGCGCGGCGTCGAGCCACGGGCCCACCGCCTCGGGATCGTGCACCGCGTGGCGCAGCACCTCGAGCGCCGGGCCCTCCCGCGGCGGGGGGTGGTGGCCGTTGGCGCCGCCTTCGCCGGGCGCCGCACCATCGGGCCGGTTCTCGACCACCCGGCCGCCGTCGGGCGCCCACGGCCCGTCCTCGCCCCGCGCCGGCGACGACGAGGACGAGGACGACGCCCGCCGCGGAGCAGGCCGCGCCAGCACGCGCGCCAGCTGCTCGCGCAGCCGGGCCGGCTCGATGCGGCAGCGCGAGGCCACGTCCATCACGTACTGGTCGCGCACCAGGTCCGCCGGGTGTTCGGCCACGATCTCGAGCGCCCGCTCGGCGGCCCGGGCGCGCCCCTCGTTCGAGGACAGGTCGGCGGCGGCGAAGGCCCGGTCCAGGCGGAAGCGCAGGAACGGCGTAGCGCCCTCCACCGCCGCGGCCAGCCGCGCCGGATCGGCCAGCGCCACGTCGCCCGGGTCCTGGCCCGGCGGCAGGTCGGCCACGGCCACCTCGACGTCGTGCTCGCGCTCCCAGCGGTAGAAGCGCTCGGCCGCGGCCTGCCCCGCGCTGTCGGCGTCGAACGCGAGGATCAGCCGGCGCGCCGCGAACCGGCCCAGCAGGCGCACGTGGTCGTCGGTCAGGGCGGTGCCGCAGGTGGCGACGGCCAAGGGGACACCGGCCCGGTGGAAGCCGATGACGTCGGTGTAGCCCTCGCAGATCACCGCGGTGCCGGCGGTGACGATGGCGGCCTTGGCCCGCTCCAGGCCGTAGAGGACCTTGGACTTGTTGTAGAGCGGGGTCTCCGTCGTGTTCTTGTACTTGCCCTGGTTCCCGGGCCCCTCGCCCCCGGGCAGGATGCGCCCGCCGAAGCTGACCGGGTCGCCGCGGTCGTCGTAGATGGGGAACAGGATCCGGGCCCGGAAGTGGTCCTGGAGCCGCCCCCGGCTGTTGCGCCGGGCCAGCCCGGTGCCGGTGGCGAGGTCGTCGTCGAGGCGCAGCGCCCGGGTCAGCTCGTCCCACGAGTCGGGCGCCCAGCCGATGCCGAACTCCCGCACCACGTCGCCGTCGAGGCCGCGGGCCCGCAGGTACGACCGGGCGGCGCCCGCGTCCGCCCCGGACAGCAGGCGCTCGTGGTACCAGGCCAGCGCCTTGGCCACGGTGTCGACCAGCCGCGCCCGCCGCTTGCGGCCCTCGCCCGCGTCGGCGTCGGTGTAGCGCAGCGTGATGTTGGCCTTGGCCGCCAGCCGCTCGACCGCGCTCACGAAGTCGAGCTGCTCCTTCTCCTGCACGAACGTGATCACGTCGCCCTTGGCCTGGCAGCCGAAGCAGTAGTACAGGTTCTCCTCGGCGTTGACGGAGAACGAGGCCGTGCGCTCGGAGTGGAACGGGCACAGCCCTTGCCAGCGCTGGCCCACCTTCCGCAACTGCGTGTACTCGGTGACGATCTGCACGATGTCCGACGTTGTCCGCACCGTGGCAACGTCGTCATCGTGGATGCCCATCGAGGCGAGGTTACCGGCGGGGGCGCTTCCCCTTGAGCTGCTCGACCATCTCGTCGCGCATCGCCTTCAGCTCCGACTTCAGCTCCGCCTTGACCTCGTTCTTGGTCGCCTTGACGTCGCCGCCCCCGGAGCGGGCCTGGGCCTTGAACTCGTCCCGCATGCGGATCAGCTCCTCGCGCAGGTAGCGGAGCTCCTCCTTGTGGGCGTCGAGGTGCTCACGCCAGCCGCCCGACCCCTCGCGGTCGTCGCCGGCGCGGGCCCGGAACTCCCGGGTGCGCTGGGCGGAGGCCCGGCGGGCCAGGCCGCGCACGCCCGGACGGGCCAGGAGCTCCTCGTCGTAGGTCGCCTGCGCCTCGGCCATCGTGGACAGCAGCGTGGCCAGCGTCGTCAGCTCCTCGGGCGTGAGCGCCTTGAAGCCGGCGCGGGGGCCGTAGACGATCGCGACGGCGCGCTCGCGGGCGGCGATGCCCTCGTCGGTGAGCTGGACCGCCTTGATGCGGCGGTCATGGGGGGCGACCCGCCGCTCGGCGAAGTTGCGGCCCTCCAGCCCGTCGACCACCACGGTGACGAACGAGGCGTCGCAGCCCCACCGGTCGGCCAGCTCCCGCATCGGGAGGGCGTCGCCGGCGTCGAGCTCGAGGAGGCCCTTGAGCATGGGCGGCGTGAGGCCCAGCTCGGCCGCCGTGTCGTGGAACACCGCCTGGTTCTCCGCGGAGAAGAACAGGTCGGTCACGGCCTGGGAGATCAGCCGGGCGGCCTCCTCTTCGGTCACGCCCCAGATGTTACCCGCGCAAGCACTTCCATGCGCAGATTCAACCTTTTATCTGAAAAGAAGGTTGACTCAGATCAAATATCTGGACCAGCATGGCCGCCATGGCATCCCCCACCCTGCAGCACGCCCCCGAGGGCGTCACGGCGATATCCGTCGAGGGCCTCACGAAGACCTTCGGGGACGTGCAGGCGCTCGCCGGCATCGACCTCGCCGTTCCCGCCGGGACCGTGTTCGGCCTGCTCGGGCCGAACGGCGCCGGCAAGACCACCGCGGTCCGCATCCTCACCACCATCCTCACCCCGGACGCCGGCCGGGCCGAGGTGCTCGGCATCGACGTCACCGCCTTCCCCCAAGCGGTGCGCGAGCGCATCGGCCTGGCCGGCCAGTACGCGGCCGTGGACGAGAACCTGACCGGGCGGGAGAACCTCCGGCTCATGGGCCGGCTCACCCACCTCCCCCGCGGGGCGACCGGGTCCCGGGCCGACGAGCTGCTGGAGCGCTTCGGGCTGGCCGACGCAGCCAACCGCCCGGCCAAGACCTACTCGGGAGGCATGCGCCGGCGGCTCGACCTGGCCGCCGCCCTGGTGCACCGGCCCACCGTGCTGTTCCTCGACGAGCCGACCACCGGGCTCGACCCGGCCAGCCGCAGCGACCTGTGGCAGGTCATCGAGGAGCTCGTGGCCGACGGCTCCACCGTGCTGCTCACCACCCAGTACCTGGAGGAGGCGGACCGGCTCGCCGACCGCCTCGCCGTCCTCGACCACGGCCAGGTCATCGCCGAGGGCACGCCCGCCACGCTCAAGTCGGAGCTGGGCGGCACGGTCGTCACCGTGGCCATGCAGGACCCGGCGGTCGCGGCCCGGGCCGCCGGCGTGCTCACCACCTGGTTCAACAGCCGGCCCACCGTGAGCGGCCACTCCCTGGAGATCACCGTCGACGACTCGTCGACCGTGGTCGAGGTCGTCCGGGTCCTCGACAACGCCGGCCTGCCCGTCGCGGGCATCGGCGTGCGCGAGCCCAGCCTCGACGACGTGTTCCTGACCCTCACCGGCCACCGGGCCGAGCCCGAAGACGCCGAGCCCGAGCCCGTCCCCGCAGCGCGAGGTGCCGCATGACCGCCACCACCTTCCCCACGAACGTCCCGACCCCGGGCCCGGCGCTCACCCCGTCGCTCACCCGGAGCCGCTGGAGCTACGCCGTGAGCGACGCCACGGCTGTCATGTGGCGCAACCTGCTGGCCTACGTGCGGCTGCCGGAGATGGCGGTGTTCTCGTCCATCCAGCCGATCATGTTCGTCCTGCTGTTCCGCTACGTGTTCGGGAACTCGATCACGCTCGCCGACCCGTCGATCGCCTACGTCGACTACCTGATGCCCGGGATCATGGTGCAGACCGCGGTGTTCGGGGCCATGGCCACGGGCATCGGCCTGGCCGAAGATCTGCACAAGGGCCTGATCGAACGCTTCCGCTCGCTGCCGATGGCCCGCTCCGCGGTGCTGGCCGGGCGGACCATGGCCGACTCGGTGCGCAACGTGTTCGTGATGGCGCTGGTCACCGTGGTCGGCATGATGGTCGGCTTCCGCATCCACGACGGGCTGTTCCGCTACCTGTTCGCCGTGGCCCTCGTGATCCTGTTCGCCTTCGCCGTGTCCTGGATCGCCGCGCTGGTCGGCCTGGGCGCCCCCAACGCCGAGGCGGCGCAGGCGGCCATGTTCCCGCTGCTGTTCCCGCTGATCTTCGCCTCGTCCGCCTTCGTGGACACGTCGTTCATGCCGGGGTGGCTCCAGGCCTTCGCCAACCACCAGCCGGTCACCTACACGGTGAACGCGGCCCGCGACCTGGTGCTCGGGCTGCCCGCCGGTGCAGACGTCTTCGCCTCGATCGCCTGGTCCGTGGGCCTCGTGGCGGTGTTCGCCCCGCTGGCCGTGCGGCGCTACCGGCGAGCGGCCTGACGTTCTCCCTGCGAAGCTGGCCGGCGATGGCGACGACGCCCGGCCGGCTCTCCCCCACGCCCCACCCGGTGGCGTCCTCGGTCGACGAGCTCGTCGAGGGCGCCACCGGGCGCAGCGCGTTCCGCAATGAGGACGGCAAGTCGGGCTCCTCCTTCGAGCGGGTGGAGATCGACGGCGCGCGCTTCGTCCTCAAGACCATGCACGTCCACGACGACTGGATCGCCCGGGGCCTGGGCGACCTGTGCAGTCGCCAGGTGACCGTGTGGGCCTCGGGGATGCTCGACCTGTACCCGCCGTCCCTCGACCACACGATCGTGGGCGCGGCCCGGGGCTTCGGGCCGAACGGCTGGGGGGCGGCGCTGCTGATGCGGGACGTGGGCGACCACCTGGTCCCCGAGGGCGACGACCCGGTCACCCCGGCCCAGCACGCCGCGTTCGTCGACCACATGGCCGAGCTGTCGGCCCGCCTCTGGGGCTGGACCGACACGGTGGGCCTGGTGCCGCCGTCCATCCGCTGGAGCCTGTTCGGCGAGGACATGCTGGCCTGCGAGCGGGACCGGGGCTGGCCGGACGCGGTGCCGCCCATCGCGGCCCGGGGCTGGCGGGCCTTCGGCCAGCGCGCCCCGGCCGACATGCGTGACGCGGTGCGGGAGGTGCGCCACGCCCCCTGGCTGCTGGCCGACGCGCTCGCGACCACGCCGTCGACGTTCCTGCACGGCGACTGGAAGATGGGCAACCTCGGCAGCCACCCCGACGGGCGCACGATCCTGATCGACTGCGCCTACCCGGGCGAGGGCCCGGCCTGCAGCGAGCTGGCCTGGTACGTCGCCATCAACCGGTCCCGGCTCCCCGAGTCCAAGGAGGCGACCATCGAGCGCTTCCGGGCCGCGCTGGAGCGCCACGGCGTCGACACGGCCGGCTGGTGGGACCGCCAGCTCGACCTGTGCCTGTTCGGCATGCTGGTCCAGTTCGGCTGGGAGAAGGCGCTCGGCGACGATGCCGAGCTGGCCTGGTGGGTCGAGCGCGCCCGGGCGGGCGCGGCCCGGCTCTGAGAGGCCGAGCGGGTAGGGCGTGAGCCGCAGCCCAAGAGCCCGCGATTTGGAAGCTGGGCCGCAGCTCGACTGCGAGGTCTCAAGGCAACACACAGCATCGCAACACGAGACCAGGTGAGCTGACCGCGCACGTTCTAGGGCACGCGCTCCTCGCTGCCGGCATCGCTGCCCGCAGCCGGCGCCCCGTCCCCGCCCGCCAGCGCCGCGGCCGCCTGCTCGCGCCGGTCCTTGCGGATCGACAGCAGGATGGCCACGGTCAGGACCAGGGCGATCACCCCCAGGCTCACGTAGGTGGGGATGTGGTACCAGTACGAGATCAGCATCTTGACGCCGACGAAGGCCAGGATGATCGCCAGGCCCTCCTGCAGCAGGCTGAACTTGTCCCGCAGGTCGGCGAGCAGGAAGTAGAGCGCCCGCAGGCCGAGGATGGCGAAGGCGTTCGAGCTGAACACGATGAACTGCTCGCGGCTCACCGCCAGGATCGCCGGGATCGAGTCCACCGCGAACACGACGTCGCTGGTCTCGACGACGATCAGCACGGCCAGCAGCGGCGTGGCCAGCAGCTTGCCGGCGCGGCGCACGGTCAGGCGCTGGCCGTTGTACTCCGTGGTCGAGGGGATCACCCGGCGCAACGCCCGCAGCACCGGGTTCTTGTCCGGATGGACCTCCTCGTCGTCGTGGCCGAGCATCCGCACCGCGGTGATCAGCAGCAGGCCGCCGAAGACGAA
>DATBGF010000655.1:0-1529 GCA_036558145.1 Acidimicrobiales bacterium | reverse complement strand
GGCGTGCTGGCGTACTACTGCCGGCCCTACATCCGCCCGCAGGAGAACTACGGCCTGAGCCTGGCCCCGGCGCGCCGGGCCGCGCTGGCCGAGCGCCACCGCCGCCTGCTCGGCCTGGAGTTCTACGAGTACCTCAACATGGTGAACGGTCCGCCCGCCGAGCTCGATCGCTACTGAGAGGTCCGGGCCAGGGCCAGGAGCCCGGACAGCAGGTCGTCCCGGCGCCCGGCGGGCAGCGCGTAGTCGCACACGACCACCTCGCCGACGCCCGCGGCGCGGTAGCGGCCGAGGGTGTCGACCAGCTCACCGGGGCCGCCGGTGAGCACCGCGGGCCAGCGCTCGGCCAGGGCGCGGCGCTGCTCGGGGCCGGGATCGCCGGGCTCCAGCATCACCTGCACGCCCCGCTCGACCGTCGCCGGGTCGCGGCCGTGGGCCCGGCAGCGGGCGTCGAGGGTGGCGCCCAGCCGCACCATGTCGTCCACGCTGCCCCACACCAGCCAGGCGTCGGCGTGGCGGGCCGCGATGTCGAGCCCGCGGGGCCCGGACGCGCCCACCAGCAACGGGATCCGCACGCCCGCGGCCACGCCGGTCTCGGGGACGTCGATGCGGTAGTGGCGCCCGGCGACGTGGGCCGGACCGGGGCTGAGCAGCCGGCGGATCACCGTGCAGGCCTCGTCCAGCCGGTCGAGCCGCTCGCCGATCGGCGGGAAGTCGAGGCCCAGCCGGGCGTGCTCGTCCTCGTCCCCGCCCGCTCCCAGGCCGAGCACGAAGCGCCCACCGCTGACAGCGTGGAGGGTGAGTGCCATGGCCGCCACCAGCGGGGGTGCCCGCAGCGTGTTGGCCGACACGAGCGTGCCCACCCGCAGGCCGGGGGCCAGCGCGGCCACCGCGCCGAGGGTGCTCCACGCTTCGAGGAAGAAGCCGGGCGAGGGCTCGTCCGGCGGGACCCGCAGGTGGTCGAAGAGCCACACCCCGTCCCAGCCCGCGGCCGCGGCGGCCAGGCACTGGTCCCGCAGGGTGGGCCACCCCCGGCGCAGGTCGGGCCCCAGGCTCAGTCGCATCGGTCGTCCCTTCGCTCACGTACCGTAGCGGCGGTGGTGCTGTCGGTCGTCCACGTGGTGAGCCCGCAGCCGCGGGGCGACACGGGGGGCGCCCAGCTCCACGTGGCCGACCTGGCCGCGGCCCAGGTCGGGGTGGGGACGGTGACGCCCCGGGTGGTGGAGCTGGGCGCCAAGGGCTACGCCGCCTCGCTGGCTGCCCTGGGCGTGGACGCGGTCACGCTGGACCGGCCGTACGCGGTCGAGGCCGTGCGCCGCCTAAGCGGGCTGCTGGCATGCGGGCCGGTCGATCTCGTGCACAGCCACGGCTACGACGCCGACTTCCTGGCCGGACTGGCCGGACTGGCCGGGCGCTCGCGCCCCGCCTGGGTCGCCACCGTCCACGGGTTCGTCACCGCCGGCGTGGTCTCCCGAGCCAAGACCGCCGCGAACCGCCGGCTGCTGCGCCACGGGCCTGCGGCGGTCATCGCC
>DATBGF010000654.1:0-2456 GCA_036558145.1 Acidimicrobiales bacterium | reverse complement strand
GGGCCACGCCGTGCTGATCACCGCCCTGGCCGCGATCGTCACGCCCTACCTGCCGGGCCGGTGGCGGGTGCTGCCGTGGGTGCTGGTGGCGCTGGTCCTCGTGGCCCGGGTCTACGTCGGCGCCCACAACCCGCTGGACGTGATCTGCGGGGCCGCCCTGGGCGTGGCCATCGGATCGGGCCTCAACCTGGTCGTAGGTGTGCCGATCGATCAGTACGGTACGTGACTACGGGCTGGTCGATCGGAGTCGCCACCATGGACGGAGTGTCCCGCTCCATCTCCCGCCACTCGGCGGCCGGCTGACGATGGCCCTGCAGAGCGAGCGACGCTCGCGGCCGGGCACGCGGCCCTGGGGACGCCACGCCGTCGAGGCCGCGACCGGGGCGGGGCTGGTGGGCCTGAGCCTCCTGCTGCTCTCGGACCAGGCCGACACGGTCCCGGGCTGGGAGGTCCGGGCCTTCGAGGCCGTCAACGGCCTCCCCGACACGCTGCGCTGGCCGCTGTGGCCGATCATGCAGCTCGGCAACTTCTGGATGGTGATGCTGGCCGGCCTCGGCGTGTACGCCGCCACCCGGCGGGTGCGCCCGGCACTGGCCGCCTCGACCGCCGCCCTGCTGGCCTGGATCGCGGCCAAGCTGGTCAAGGACGCGGTCCAGCGGGGACGGCCCGGCGACCTGCTCACCAAGGTCGACGTGCGCGAGACGGGCCTGCACGGGCGCGGCTACGTGTCCGGCCACACCGCCATCGCCTTCGCGGTGGCCACGGTGATCACCCCGCTGCTGCCCGGGCGCTGGCGCCTGGTCCCGTTCACGCTGGCGGCCCTGGTGGGCCTGGCCCGCATCTACTACGGGGCCCACCTGCCCCTCGACGTCGTGGGCGGCGCCGGGATCGGCATCCTGTGCGGGCTGGTGGCGTCGCTCCTGTTCCACACCATCGATCCGGTGCACGACCGCTGAGCGCTGCCCCCCACCTCGTGCCGGACGTCGGCGGTGCCCCCGAGGTCGTGCTGCGGCCCCGCGGCCGGGAGCGGTCGCCCGCGGACGTGCTGCGGCTGCTGCTCGGACTGGCGCTGCTCGGGCTGGGCCTGCTGGCGGCGACGGTGGCGCGCAACACGGTGGGGGGCATCGAGGCCGACATCGTCGAGGGCTACGACCGCGTGCCCGACCGCATCGCCGAGGTGGCCACCGCGCTGGCCTTCATCCTGGCCGCGGCCGTCCCGCTGCTCGCCATCGTCGTGCTGGTCGTGCGGCACCGCTACCGGCGGGCGCTGGCGCTGCTGCTGGGCGGCTACCTCGCCAGCTGGGTGATGATCGGCCTCGACCGCCTGCTGTCGGACCGCGGCGTGGTCCAGCGCGTGCGGGCCGACACCGGGGGAGACGTGGAGATCACCGATCCCCGCTTCGCCACCGCCTCGCTCATCGCCTCGGTGGTCGCCATGGTGGTCATCGCCTCGCCCTGGCTGCCGCGGGCCTGGCGGCGCGCCCTGTGGTTGGGGGTGACGTTCCTGGTGCTGCTGCGGATGGTGTCCTCCGGTGAGCCCGCCTTCGACGCGGCCCTCGCCCTGGCCGTGGGCCTGGTGGTGGGCAGTGGCGCCCTCGTCCTCATCGGCACGCCCAGCCCCGAGCCCGCGGCCGGCGAGCTGCTCGCCATGGTCGGGCGGCTGGGGACCGTGGCGCGCATCGAGCAGCGCCCGGGGTCCGAGCCGCTGCTCTACCGGATCGAGATGGCGGGTGGGCAGCGGCTGCGGCTGGCGGTGCGCACGTCCCGGGACCGCTCGGCCGACATGCTGGGCCGGCTGTGGCGCTACGCCCGGCTGCGCAGCACGGAGGTGGACCAGCCCCACCTCACGGTGCAGCGCCGGGTCGAGCACGAGGCGCTGGCCCAGACGATGGCGGCCACCGGCGGGGCGCGGGTGCGGACCGTGCGGTCGGTGGTGGCCTCGCCCGGCGGATCGGTCGGGCTGGTGACCGAGGCGGCCGAGGGCGTGCCCGCGGCCACGCTCGACGCCGAGGACCTCGCGGGCGGCCCGCTGGTCGACGCCTGGCGCCAGGTCGGCTGCCTGCACCGCGCCGGCATCGCCCACCGCTCGCTCGGCCTCGGCCAGTTCACGATCACGCCGGACGGGCGCGCGGTGCTGGGCGGTTTCGACTCGGCCCGGGTGGCGGCCACCGAGCGCGACATCTCCCGGGACACAGCCCAGCTCCTGGTGGCGACGGCGGTCGTGGTGGGCGCGCCCGCCGCGGTCGACGCCGCGGTGGACGCGGTCGGCACGGTCCAGGTCGGCAGCGCCCTGCCCTACCTCCAGCCCCTGGCGCTGCCGGGATCGACCCGGCGGGCGCTGCGCCAGCACGGCAACCTGCTCTCCGATCTGCGGGAGCGGGTGCAGGTGGTCACGGGCGAGCCGTCGGCGGCGCTGGCTCGCCTGGAACGGGTGAAGCCCCGCACCCTCGTGTCGG
>DATBGF010000653.1:0-3959 GCA_036558145.1 Acidimicrobiales bacterium | reverse complement strand
TTCCTCGGCGGCTACCGGGACCGGTCCGGCACCGCGGCGCCGGACGCGGTGCTGGACCGGTTGATCACTCGGCGGGTCCTCGCCCTCGCCTCATGGCTCGCCGACCCGGACACGGCACCGGCCGGCATCCGCACCGCGTCGGACGAGTCCGTACGGTGGTCAGTGACCAGTGGTCGTGAGGGGGTGATCAGCTGCCCGCGGGCTGGAACAGCTCGACGAAGTTGCCGGACGGGTCCACCAGGAGGATCTGGCGGCCGCCGGGGCCGCTGACCATGTCGTTGCGGAAGCCGAGCCCGGCTTCGCGCAGGCGGGTGACCTCGGCGTCGATGTCGTCCACGACGAAGTGGATGCGGTTCCATCCGCCCGGGCCCGGCTTGGCGCCGTCGGACATCTCTCGCCCGGCGGAGCTCTTGGGCCCGCTCAGCAGCAGGCGCAGGTTGCCGCGGATGACGTCCGCGAACGCGGGGGCGGCGCTCATGCGGACCTCGAAGCCGAGGTGCTTCGTGTAGAAGTCGATCGACTCCTGGACATCGTCGACCATGTAGCGGACGCTCACGATCTCGTTCAGGTCGGTCATCGCTTCTCCTCCTCATTGGGTGGGGACAGGGCGGCGAGCAGGAACCCGATGCGGGTCTCCAGCTCGCCGGCGGTCGCTCGGAACGCGGCGTAGCCGGCTGCGTCGTCGTCGGGGGCGGCGGCGGCGGGATCGGGGATGCTCCAGTGGACCGTCTCCGGCGGTCCGGGGAACTCCGGGCACACTTCGCGTACCCGGTCGCACAGGCTGATGACCCAGTCGAACCGCTGCGCGGCGAACTCGCCGAGGTGCTTGGAGCGGTTCCCGGACAGGTCGATGCCGTGCTCCTCGCGCATCACCCGCACGGCGTCGGGGTGCAGCGGCTTGGGGTGGCTGCCCGCGCTGCACGCCTCCACCGCGCCGCCGGAGCGGGCTTCGGCCAGCGCTTCGGCCATCTGGGACCGGGCGCTGTTGCCGGTGCAGAGGAACAGCACGCGCACCTTCGCGGCCCCGGCCACGGCGGGGCGGGCCGGCGCCGGGGCGAGGCGCAGGCCCGGGTGGAGGGACCCGCCGGTCATGGACAGCATCTGGCCCACCCGGCCGAGGTCGAGCGTGTAGTAGGCGTCGCGGCCGTCGGCCGAGCTGCGCCGGGCCGAGACCAGGTGCGCCGCCCGTAGCTGGCCGAGGTGGTACGAGACCAGGTTCTGGGGCTCGCCGACCAGACGGGTGAGCTCGTGCACGAGCCGATCGCTGCGGGCGAGCTCGCCCATCAGCCGCCAGCGCAGCGGATGGCCCGCAAGGCGGAGGAACCCTGGCGGGGTCAGGTCCGGATCAGCAGGTGGCCGTCCCACACCTCCAGGATTACATCAATCTGGTTGGATGTATCAACCCCGTTTGGTGGATTTAGCCCTTCGGTCGCAGATCGACACGTAACGTGAGGACGCCCTCCTCCAGCGTGGCCTCGGCGTCGCCGATGATGGCGAAGTCCTGGAAGTCGGTCTCGGCCTGGCGGATGAAGCGCAGGCGCTCCTCCCCCGCCACCGGGGGCAGCGTGCGGCTACGGACGGCCTGCGCCCGCTCCCGGAACCGCTGGATCATCGCGTCGACATCGAGCGTGTCGCTCATGGCGCGTCACCGTACCGGACGGCCGGGACCGCGAACGCCCTACCGGCGGCGCGGGTTGCCCCACATGTCGACGTCCTCGGGCGGCCCCCAGCCCGACGGCGGCGGCCCTCCCTGCGACGGCGGACGTCGCCCTCCGCCCTGACCCGGCGGCGGGCCCGAGGGCGGGCGGCTCGGGCCCTGGCCCGGCGCGGACGAGCGGCGCGGCTTGTTGCGGCCACCGGGCGGCGGGCCGCCGGGACGACCCCCGGACGGGCCCTGGCCCCGCGACGGCGGGCGGCCGGTGACCGCGCCACCCGAGCCGGTGCCCCCCGGCGCGGCGTAGGACCGGCCCGGTGTGCCGGGCCCCGGCGCGGGGTCGTCCCAGAACGGATCGGCGCCCTTCGGCCGGCGCGAGCGCTCGCCCTTGGGCGGGCCCGGCTTGCGTCGCGGCTTCGCCTTGGCCCCGGCCCCCGCCGCGGCACCGGCAGCGGCGGCCCGCGCTCCGGACCGCGGGCGCCCGGCGGGAGGCGGACCGGGGGCGTAGCCGTCGCGCCCCATCGGGCCCCCGTACGGGTCACCGTCGGCGTCGGCGCCGTAGCGGTCGTCATCACCGGGCTCGTCCAGGTCGAGGCCGGGCCGGGTCAGCAGCCAGTAGCGCCACGTGAGCAACGCCACCAGCAGGCCCACGCCGGCCAGCCCGACGATGATCATCCAGATCTTCCGGCTCTCCTCGTCGGCCGCGCTGCTGCCCCCCGACGACGGGGCCACCGTGGTGGTCGTGGTGGGTGCGTCCTGCGTGCCGTTGCCCGGCACCAGCACGTTGTTGACGGTGTTGAACGTGATGTTGCCGGGCCCGGGGTCGGCCGCCGCGCTCTCGGTGTCGTCGTTCGCCGCGGTCGTCGAGGTGCGGCGAGGCGCCGGCGTGGTCTGCTGCGGCTCGTCGGAGGTGGGCGGGGCCTCGGTGGTGGGCGGCGCCTCCGTGGTCGGCGGAGCCTCGGTCGTGGTGGTCGACGGCTCGGTGGAGGGCGGCTCCTGCTGGGCGAAGGCGCGCGACGGGCCGAACCACACGGCCAGGAACACGCCTGCCGTGACCACGCCCCGTGCGACGCGTCGCGGCGCGGGTCGTCCGTCGCCTCTTCGTCTGCGGTCGAGCATCCAATCCACCTTGTGGGCCCCAGCCGGGCATGAGCGTATCTGCCGCGCAGCCGTCGACTGTACGACCCCGCAGCGCGGTGCGTGAATCGCGCGTGAACGCAGCGAGCGGCCGCGCGCTCAGTGCTGATGTGTCGGGCAGCTCACGGTGGTGCGCCCCCCGACGGTCCGGCGCACGAGCGGAGTGCCGTCCCGGGGGCACAGGCCGTCGAGCGCGGCCGCCCCGCGCACATCGCCGGTGTGGCTGCCACCACGGGCCCCGAGGTCGGCCAGCACCTCGAGGATGGACGCGTGCAGCGCGGCCCGCTCGGCATCGGACAGCCCCCCGGCCGGGCGGACCGGATCGAGGCCGGCCCGCCACAGGATCTCGTCGGCCAGCAGGTTGCCGATCCCCGCCACGCGGGCCTGGTCCAGCAGGCGCGCCTTGAGCGGGGCGGTGCTGGAGCCGAGGGCGGCGTCCAGCTCCGCCGGGGTCAGCGCGAGGGCGTCGGCGCCGAGGCGGTCCTCGTCGGGATCGAGCACGACGCCGCCGAGCCGGCGGGGGTCCCGCACCCGCAGGTCGGACCCGTCGGTGAACCGCAGGGCGAAGCGATCCCACACGGCGACGTCGCGACCCGAGGAGTACAGCAGCTGGTCGATCGACGCGGCGCCGTCCACCAGGAGGCGGCCGGTCATGCCGAAGCGCAGGCCGAGCCGGGTGCCACCGTCGAGGTCGAGGACCAGCAGCTTGCCCCGCCGCCGCACGCCGGTCACCGTGTGCCCGGGAAGCGCGGCGATCAGCTCGGCGGGCTCGCCGCCCTTGACGAACCAGGCGTCGCGGGCGTCGACCTCGGCGATGGTGCGGCCCACCACGGCCTCCGCCTGGCGGCGGTAGAGCTCGACCTCCAGCAGCTCCGGCACGGCCCGCACGCTAGGCGCTGGTCGCCGGACTGCGGCCCGACGGCCCCGGGTACGCCTGATGGGTCGGGACACGCAGGGAGGCGTACAGATGTCGACGGCGGCACAGCAGATCCGCTCCACCGGCCGGGCGGTCGGTCACGGAGACTGGGTGGAGTGGGCGGGCCGCGTCGGCCTGTTGGCCAAGGGCGTCAGCTACGCGCTGATCGGGATCCTGGCCATCCAGATCCCGCTCGGACTGGGCGGCCAGGCCGCCGACCGCAGGGGTGTCCTGCGCCAGCTCGCCACCGAG
>DATBGF010000652.1:0-4260 GCA_036558145.1 Acidimicrobiales bacterium | reverse complement strand
GCCTGCTGCTCCGGGGTCCCGAAGGCGATCACCGTCGGGCCCAGGAGCGTCTCACCGATGTGGCCGACCCGTCCGGGCGCGTGGGCGCGGGCGTACTCCTCGTGGAAGGCGACGTGCTGCCGCAGCGCCAGGCCCCGGCCGCCGTGCTCCTTGGGCCAGCCCACGCAGGTCCAGCCGTGGGCGCCGAGGTGGCGCTCCCACTCGCGGCGCTCCTCGTAGCAGGAGCCCTCGTCGCCCGGACCGCCCCGGCCCCGCACCGCGGCGAAGTCGCCCGACAGGCTCTCCTCCAGGAAGGTGCGCACCTCGTCCCGGAACGCCCGGTCGTCCGCGCTCTCCCTCAGGTCCACGGCGTGAACTTATCTGACACACCGTCAGGTTTCGACCCGGCCTACCCTGGCGGGGGTGTCCGATCGTGTCCCTTACCTGACGAGCCGGCTCCAGGGGTTCGGCACGACGATCTTCGCCGAGATGTCGGCGCTCGCCGTGCGCACCGGTGCCGTCAACCTGGGCCAGGGCTTCCCCGACTACGAGGGCCCGCCCGAGGTGCTCGACGCGGCGGTGGCCGCCATCCGGGACGGCCACAACCAGTACCCGCCGGGACGGGGCGTCCCGGTGCTGCGGGAGGCGATCGCCCGCCACCAGGCCCGTTTCTGGGGCCTCACCTACGACCCCGACACCGAGGTGCTGGTCACCGCGGGCGCCACCGAGGCCATCGCCGCCGCCTGCCTGGCGCTGTGCGAGCCGGGCGACGAGGTGATCGTGCTGGAGCCGACCTACGACAGCTACCAGGCCTCGATCGCCATGGCCGGCGCCCATCCGGCCTTCGTCCGGCTGGAGCCGCCCGCCTACCGGCCGGACCCCGAGGCGCTGCGGGCCGCGGTCACGCCCCGGACCCGGCTGCTCCTGGTCAACTCGCCCCACAACCCCACGGGGATGGTCCTGACCCGCGACGAGCTGGCCGAGATCGCCGCGGTGGCGATCGAGCACGACCTGCTGGTGGTCACGGACGAGGTGTACGAGCACCTGACGTTCGACGGCACCGAGCACATCCCGCTGGCGTCCTTGCCCGGCATGTGGGAGCGCACGCTGACCATCTCGTCCGGCGGCAAGACGTTCAACACGACGGGCTGGAAGATCGGCTGGGTGTGCGCCCCGGCCGCGCTGGTCACCGCGGTGACGACCGCCAAGCAGTTCCTCACCTACGTCAACGGCGGGCCGTTCCAGCCGGCCATCGCCGCCGGGCTCGACCTCGGCGACGACTACTTCACCGGCCTCGCCGCGGGCCTGGCCGCCCAGCGCGACATCCTGTGCGCCGGCCTGGGGGACACCGGGCTCGCCGTGTTCCCGCCCCAGGGCACCTACTTCGTGACCGTCGACATCCGGCCGCTGCGCCCCGACGGCGACGGCATGGCGTTCTGCCGCGAGCTGCCGGACCGCTGCGGCGTCGTGGCCATTCCCAACCAGGTGTTCTACGCCGACCCGGCCGCCGGGCGGCACCTCGTCCGCTTCTCGTTCGCCAAGCGGCCGGCCGTGCTGGAGGATGCGGTGGCCCGGCTGGCCAAGCTCCCGGAGGTCGTGACATGAAGGTGGCGGTCGTCCAGCACGACATCGTCTGGGAGGACAAGGACGCCAACTTCGCCCGCCTCGCCCCCCAGATCGAGGCGGCCGCGGGGGCCGGCGCCCGGCTGGTGGTGCTGACCGAGACGTTCTCGACCGGGTTCTCCATGCGCACCGAGCGCACGGCCGAGCCCGAGGGCGGGCCCTCGTCGCAGTTCCTGTCGTCCCAGGCCAAGGAGCACGGCGTGTGGCTCTGCGGCTCGTGCCCCGAAGTGGCGGCGGAGGGCGAACCGCCGTACAACTCGCTGGTCCTGGCCGGGCCCGACGGCGAGGTGGCGGCCCGCTACCGCAAGCTGCACCGCTTCACCTACGGCGGCGAGGACCGCACGTTCTCAGCCGGCGCCTCGCCGGTCACCGTCGACATCGAGGGCGTCCGGGCCAGCCTGTTCGTCTGCTACGACCTGCGCTTCGCCGACGACTGGTGGGCGCTGGCGCCGGACACCGACGCCTACATCTGCCCGGCCAACTGGCCCGACACCCGCCGCGCCCACTGGCAGGCCCTGCTGCGGGCCCGCGCCATCGAGAACCAGGCGTACGTCATCGCCTGCAACCGCGTCGGCCAGGGCGGCAAGCTGCGCTACGCGGGCGACAGCGCCATCGTCGATCCGATGGGCGAGACGCTGGCCTCCGCCGCTGGGACCGAGGCGCTGCTGGTGGCCGAGGTCGACCCCGCCCGCGTGGCCGAGGTCCGGGCCGAGTTCCCGTTCATCGCGGACCGCTAGGGGACAGATCGGGGCCGAGCCGGACATGTGACGGGCGTGGACGAGCAGGCCTTCCCGTCGCTGTTCGACGAGCACCTCGCGGAGGTCTGGCGCTACGCCCGCCGCCGCTGCGCCACGTCCGCCGACGCCGACGACGTGGCAGGCGAGACGTTCGCGGTGGCCTGGCGCCGCCGCGCCGACCTCCCACCGGACCGCGACGCCGCCCGGTTGTGGCTCCTCGGCACCGCCCGGCGGGTCCTCGCCAACCAGCGCCGCGGCCAGGACCGCCAGCACCGGCTCCGCACCCGCGCCGCCGCGGTCGCGGCGCCCGTGGTGCCCGCCGACCCGGACAGCGGCGGTGAGCTGTGGCAGGCGCTGTCCCGCCTGTCCCCGGAAGACCGCGACCTGCTGATCATGCGGGCCTGGGACGAGCTGGCGGTCCAGGACATGGCGGTGCTGCTCGGCTGCACCCCCAACGCGGTGTCGCTGCGACTGCACAAGGCCCGCCGCCGCCTGGCGGCCGCGCTGGGGAGGACAGAGCGGACGGGGTCCCGGACATCTCCGGCACGATCCCAGCCGACGGAAGGAGGCCTCCCGTGATCGACGACCCGATGGACGCCCAGCTGGCTCTGCTCGACCCGGCACGCCGCGAGGCTCCCCCCGCCCCGGGATCGGTCCGCCACGCCTCGATCCTGGAGCGCGCCATGTCCGCGACCGACCGCGACACCGCCACCCTCGCCCCCCTCCCCGAGCCCCGGTCCGCCCGTCGCCGCCACCGCTGGCGTCCGTACGCCGCCACGCTGGCCGCCGCCGTGGCCGTGGCCGTGGTCGCCGGCGCGGCCCTGCTACCCCGCGGCGCCGGCAGCCCCGACGCGGTCAGCCTCGTCTCCAGCGCCGCCGGCACCACGGCCAAGGTGACCAGCCTGCGCGTATCGATCGAACACGAGGACCAGTACTCCAGCGGCACCGGCTCGATCGAGATCAGCGGCAACCGCATGCGCGTCCAGGTCAACGGCACCTACAGCGACGGCCACACCGAGGGCAGCACCACGGTGTACCTCGGCCTCGTGTCCTACCAGCAGAACCTCGACGGCGGGACGGAGACCGATCGGCGCGACCGGCCCCTGCCTCCGTTCGTCTCGTCGTCCGAGGCGGTCCTGGACGCCGCGCTGTCGGGCCAGGACGTCGCCGTGGTGGGACAGGAGACGGTGCGGGACGTGCCCGCGACCCACTACCGCATCACGCTCGACGCCACCGCCCGAGCGGCCCTGGCCGGCGTCGATCCCGAGAAGCTGGCCTGGTTCGACCTGGAGAATCCCGACCAGGTCCGGACGGTCGACGTGTGGGTCGGCGACGACCTGGTCCGCCGGCTGCGGGTCACCGGCGACGACGGTTCGGTCCGGAGCGCCGAGTACTACGACTTCGGTGCCGACATCCGCATCCAAGCGCCGGACTGGGCCGGCATCGCCTCTCCCGGGGAGGGCTGACCGTCAGACGTGGGTCTTGAGGAAGGCGATGTCGTCCTTGCGACCCTCGTCGGCGGTCTCGCAGATCACCGGTGCGCCGGCCGCCGACACCACCGCCACCAGTAGCTCGGGGTCGATCGACCCGGTGCCGAGGTTGGCGTGGCGGTCGCGGCCCGAGCCGGCCTCGTCCTTCGAGTCGTTGCAGTGCACGAGGTCGATGCGCCCGGTGATGCCCTTGATGCGCTCGACGGCGTCGATCAGCGCCTCGCCCGCGGCCCAAGCGTGGCAGGTGTCGAGGCAGAAGCCGATGCCGGTGTCGCCGATGTGGTCCCACAGGCGGCCGATCGTGTCGAAGTGGCGGGCCATGGCGTGGTCGCCGCCGGCCGTGTTCTCGAGCAGGATCGGCATCTCGGTCTCGATCGAGTCGATGCCCTTGCGCCAGCGCTCGAACCCGGCGCCGGGGTCGTCGTCCTTGG
>DATBGF010000651.1:0-17461 GCA_036558145.1 Acidimicrobiales bacterium | reverse complement strand
ACCGCGCGGACCGCGGCCACGGCCATGGACCTGTACCGCGAGGCCTGCGCCCGGCATGACCGCCGGCCGGCACGCATCCCCATCCGCAAGGACGTCCACATCGCCGAGGACCGGGCCGAGGCCGAAGCGCTGGGCGACTCGCTGATCCAAGCCGGCTACCGGGGCTTCGAGCGAGGGGCCGTCGCCTACGGCGATCCCCAGTCGGTCGCGGAGCAGCTCGCCCCCTTCGCCGAGCTGGGCTTCACCGACGTCATCGTCCGCACCATGACGCGTGACGAGTCCGCCGTGCGGACCGTCGAGCTGCTCGCAGAGCTGAGGACGATCCTGGCCTGACGGGCTCAGAACCGGGACAGCTCGCGAGCGGCCGCGGCGACGTCCACGGCGTCGGGGAGGATGGCCGCCTGCTCCGCGGTGTTGTAGGTCAGATGGCAGTCGGCCGCCGCCACCCGCCGCACGGGCGCGTCGAGGTCCATGAACAGCTCCTCGGCCGCGAACGCGGCGATCTCGGCACCGAAGCCCATCGTCTTGTTCGCCTCGTGCAGGACCAGCAGCCTGCCGGTGTGCCGGACGGTCGCGGCGATCGCCTCGCGGTCGAGGGGCATCAACGTGCGCAGGTCCAGGATGGCGACGTCGATGCCTTCGCCGGCCAGGACCGCAGCGGCCTCGCGGGCCAGGTGGACGCCGCCGGCGTAGGTCACGATCGACAGGTCGGCGCCGTCCCGGTCGACGCGCGCCACCCCGAGCGGGATGGGCGCGCTCCCGACCTCCTCGCGGATGGTGCGGTAGCTGGCCTTGTGCTCGAAGAACACCACGGGATCGTCGTCGCGGATCGACGCCTGGAGGAGGCCCTTCGCATCCGCAGGGGTGGCGGGCGCGACGACCTTCAACCCCGGCGTGTGGCAGTAGGGGGCCTCGGGGCTCTGCGAGTGGTAGATCCCGCCCCCGGGCACGGCCCCGAACGGCGCCCGGAACACGACGGGGACCTGCCACGCGCCCAGGCTGCGCCAGTGGATCGTGGCGGCCTGGCTCACCACCTGGTCGTAGGCCGGGTGCATGTAGTCGGCGAACTGGAACTCCGCGACGGGCCGCAAGCCCATCATCGCCGCGCCGATGGCCACGCCGGCGATCCCGATCTCGGCCACCGGCGTGTCCAGCACACGCCGCGGCCCGAACCGCTCCTGCAGGCCCTCGCTGGCCCTGAACACGCCACCCTTGCGGCCCACGTCCTCGCCCAGCAGGACCACCGCCGGATCACGGTCCATCTCCTCGGCGAGCGCCTCGCAGATGGCCTCGACCATCGTCACGGCGGTCACGAGTGCATCCACTCCTGGTAGCGCTGCCCGTCCGGCTCGGGCTCCGCGAGCGCCCGGTCGAGATCGGCGCGGACTGCGGCCGCGACGGCCTCGACCTCCCGCTCGATGCCGGCCTCGTCGAGGATGCCGTCGGCGACCAGACGGGACCGCAGGCGTGGCAGCGGATCGCGCGCGGCGGCCGTGGCGCGCTCCTCGTCGGTCCGATAGCGGTCGTCGTCCTGCGACGAGTGGGGCACCATCCGGGGGACGTGCAGCTCCAGCAGCGAGGGCCCGGCGCCACCCCGGGCCCGCTCGACGGCGTCCGTAGTCGCGTCGTAGACAGCGTCGCCATCGGTGCCGTCCAGCGCCGCGCCCGCCATGCCGTACCCCGCAGCCCGTGCCGCGATCGGCGCGGCGGCCTGCAGCTCGGCCGGGACGCTGATGGCGAGCCCGTTGTTCTCGCAGATGAACACGACGGGCAGCCGGTGGACCGCGGCGAAGTTCATCGCCTCGTGCGCCGCGCCCTCCGAGGCCGCGCCGTCGCCGAACCAGCACAGGGCCACCGAGTCGTCGCCGAGGACCGTGGACGCATAGGCGGCTCCGGCCGCGTGGGGGAGGTGCGCACCCACCTCGCTCGATATCGACCCGAGGCGGAGCTCCCTCGACGAGAAGTGGGCGGTGAGCTGCCGCCCGCCGGAGTGCGGATCGGATCCCCTCCGGAGCGCGCCGAGGAACACCTCGTACGGCGACACGCCCATGGCGATGCCGACGCCCAGGTCCCGGTAGTACGGCCAGGCCGAGTCGTGGCCGATCCGCATCGCCGCCACGCTCGCCACCTGCGCCACCTCGTGCCCCCGGGCGGTGAGCACGAACCCGGCGCGGCCCTGGCGCGACAAGGTCCACAGGCGCTCGTCGACGGCGCGGGTGACCGTGACCCGGTGGTGGAGCTCCAGGAGCTGCGCGTGATCCAGCATCGCCGGAGGCGATTCTGCTACCTCAGCGACGGGCGGGTGACCGTGGCAGGCTGAGGCGGTGCCTCCAGGCTCGGCGCACGAGGGCCAGCGGTGCCAGTACCCCCAGTCGCACGCGACCGCCCGCGAGATCCGCGCCGAGCTGAACGCCGTGGCCACCAACGCCCGGGGCTGCACCAGCTGCTACCTCGACACGATCGAGCGCATGAGCGACATCCCGGGCGAGGGCCACCACCAGGCGATCGCGCGCACGCCCCGGCTCTCGGACGGCTCGATCACCTTCTTCCTCGCTCACTCGGAGCCCATCGGCATCGGCATCCCGCCCCCGCGCGGCCAGGGCATCCTGTCCGAGTACCGCTACGCCGGCCCGACCGACGCCGAGCACATCCTCGACACCGACCCGCTCACCGTGGCGCCCCTGCGGACGCTCGTGGACATCGAGGAGCGCCATCCGGCGGACATCTGCTTCCTTCCCGAGGTCGACGGCCGCGACGCGGGGTACCTGTTCGTGACCGAGGAGAGCGACACCCGGCTGGTGAGCGTGTACCGGTGGGACCCGTCCGGCGGCCTGGTCCTCCACGACCTGCTGGACCAGGGGTTCCCGGTGCCCGGGCCGAACCTGCTGTTCCTCGATCGGGTGGGCCGGGACTACTACCTGGGCGTCGCCAGCTACCACTGGGGGTGGGGCGCGCTGCTGACCGCCCGGGACACGGACCTGTTCCCCACCTGCGAGCAGGGTGCCATGGACGTCTCCGCCCTGCGCCCGGCGCGGGGGCACATGTTCCCCTTCCCGGTGCCGGAGGGCACGACCCAGACCAAGCTGGTGCGGGACGCCAACGATGACTGGTACCTCCTCGGCTACCGGGGCGACCCTGTGGACGACACCGGCGCCGACGACTACATCGACGTCTACGCCGTCAGCTTCGAGCCGTTCTCGATCTCGCGGCGGCTGTGGAGCGTCCACATCACGTTGAGGGGAGGCGAGACCAGCTTCGCCACCGACGGCACCCACCACGTCGAGCCCTCGGGCCGGCTGCTCCTGTCGTCCTCGTACCGCTGGGCACGGGACGAGGGCCCCGGAGACTCCGACTACGTGAGCCGCATCGACGAGTGCCCCTCCGCACCGGGCTGACCGGCGTCCCAGCGGCCAACGTGGCGGTCGTCGCCGAATGCGGGATGATCGTGGGGTGAGCGGGTCACCTCGGGACCTGATCGAGAGGGGGCGGGCCGCCCTCCGCGCCGGCGACGCCGGCGGGGCGCGGGTGGCGTTCGAGCAGGCCTTGGGCGCCCCTCCAGACGGCGACGCACTCGAAGGCCTCGCCCGCGCCGCCTACATCGAGCTGGACTTCCCGGGCGCCATCGACCTGTGGGAGCAGGCCTATGCCGCCCACCGCCGCAGCGGCGACGCCGTCGGCTCGGTGCGGGTGGCCCGCACGCTGGCCTACATGTACGGCTCGCTCGTCGGGGACATGGCGGTCCACAGCGGCTGGATGGCCCGATCGCAACGGCTGCTCGCCGAGGCGCCCGACGACCGCGAGGCGGGGTGGGTGACGCTCAACCGCGGCATGTTCGAACCGGACCAGGCCCGCAAGGAGGAGCGGCTGCGGGAGGCGATCGTCATGGCCCGGCGGGTCGGCGACGTCGACCTGGAGTTCGTCACGCTCGCCTACCTCGGCTCGAACCTCGTCCACGTCGACCGGGTCGAGGAAGGCATGCTCCTGCTCGACGAGGCCTTGGCCGCGGTGGCGGGCCACGAGGTCGAGGACTTCATGGTGCTGGAGGAGATCTTCTGCCAGCTGTTCTCCGCCTGCGAGTACGCCCACGACGTGAGCCGGGCCCAGCAGTGGATCTCCATCGGCGACGCCATCGCCCAGCGCCGCCGGCTTCCTGCGGTCTCCGCGTTCTGCCGCACCCACTACGGCGGGCTGATGACAGTGGCGGGACGCTGGCCCGAAGCCGATGCCGCTCTCACCGACGCCGTGCGGCTCTGGGGACTCGGCCAGCGTTCCTGGCTCCGCTCCGGCGCGCTCGTGCGCCTCGCGGACCTGCGGGTCCGGCAGGGGCGGCTGGAGGAGGCCCGCCAGCTCCTCGACGGCCTCGACGTCGACCCCCACGCCGCCCGTGCGCTGGCCGCGATCCACCTCGCCGACGGCGAGGCGGGCCTGGCCCGCGACGTGCTGGAGCGTGCGCTGGACCAGGTCGAGCCGGGCAGCACCGCCTCGGTCCCGCTGCTCGCGCTCCTGGTCGACGTAGACCTCGGGCGGGGTGCGGTCGACGAGGCGACCACGACGCTCGCAACCCTTCTGGAGTGTGGCGCGGTCGGCTCCAACGCCTACGTGACGGCGGTCGCGGCGCTGGCCCGTGGACGGGTCTGCCTGGCCGCCGGGACCGGCGACCCGCTCGCCTGCCTCCGGGCGGCCCTCGCCGGGTTCAGCCGGGCCGAGATGCCCATGGAGCTGGCCCGGGCCCGCCTCGAGCTGGCCGACGCACTGCGGACCGACCAACCCGACGTCGCCCTGGCCGAAGCCCGCGCCGCTCTCGACGCGTTCGAACGCCTCCAGGCGGCGCGACAGGTCGACGCCGCCGCGGCCGTGCTGCGCTCCCTCGGTGTGCGCCCGGCCACCGCCAAGCGGACGACCGGCACGCTGACGCGCCGCGAGAACGAGGTCCTCGACCTCCTGGGCCACGGCCTCTCCAACCCCGAGATCGCCCAACGCCTCTACATCAGCCGCAAGACGGTCGAGCACCACGTCGGCAACATCCTCGCCAAACTCGGCCTCCGCAGCCGCGCCGAGGCCGCGGCGTACGCCGCCCGCGGAGCCACCACAGCCAGCCCCGATGCCCCGACGGCGACCAGCGGGCCCGCCGGCTGAGTCGGGTCGCGCGAAACCAGATCGCGAATAGGGGAGCTCACTGATCCGCCTGGGGGACCCAGCCCTCATCGTGGGGTCACCACCGACAAGGAGGCGACCAGTGGGTTCCGACTACGACGCCATCATCGTGGGCGCACGCTGCGCCGGCGCGCCGACAGCCATGCTGCTGGCCCGCAAGGGCTACCGGGTGCTGCTGGTCGACCGGGCATCGTTCCCGAGCGACACTCTCTCGACCCATCTCATCCACGCCCCGGGGATCGCCGCGCTCGGGCGCTGGGGCCTCCTCGACGAGGTCGTCGCCACGGGCTGCCCGCCGATCGAGACCTACACCCTCGACTTCGGCCCGATCGTCATCTCCGGAACGCCCCGGCCCGCGGCGGACGGCAAGTCGGTCGCGTATGCGCCGCGGCGCACGGTGCTCGACAAGATCCTCGTCGACGCGGCCGGCCGGGCCGGCGCCGAGGTGCGCGAGCGGTTCAGCGTCGACGACCTCCTGATCGAGGACGGAGCCGTCGTCGGGCTCCGGGGTCGCGACCAGGGCGGCCGCCCGGTCACCGAACGCGCTCGGGTGGTCGTCGGCGCCGACGGCTGGACCTCCCGGGTCGCCCGAGCCGTGCAACCCGAGCTGTACCACGACAAGCCGATGCTCCAGACCAGCTTCTACACCTACTGGAGCGACCTGCCCGTCGACGGCATGGAGACGGTCATCCGCCCGGACCGGGGCTGGGGCGCCTTCCCCACCAACGACGACCTCACCCTGCTCGTCGTCGGCTGGCCCCAGGCCGAGGCGGGGGCGTACAAGGCCGACGTGGAAGCCAACTACCTGTCCACCCTCGAGCTCGCCCCCCACTTCGCGGAGCGGATCCGTGGCGCGACCCGACAGGCCCGCTTCGCCGGCGGGTCGATCCCGAACTTCTTCCGCAAGCCGTACGGCCCCGGATGGGCCCTCGTCGGCGACGCCGGCTACACCAAGGACCCCATCACCGCCCAGGGGATCAGCGATGCCTTCGCGGACGCCGAGCGCTGCGCCACCGCCCTCGACCAGGCCTTCACCGGCGTGTGCGGCTACGACGATGCCATGGCCGTCTACCACGCCGACCGCGACGCCCACGCGCTGCCCATCTACGACTTCACCACGGAGCTCGCGACGCTCGAAGCACCGCCGCCCGAGGTCCAGCAGCTCCTGGGCGCGATCCACGGCCACCAGGACGCCATGGACGCCTTCGTCAGCGTCGTCGCCGGGACGGTCTCACCGGTCGAGTTCTTCGACCCCGCGAGCATCCAGCAGATGCTCGCCACGCCCCTCGCCAGCTGATCGATGAATGTGGTAGCCCCGGTCTGCGGGACGGCCCACCGGCGGTGCTGGGAGGTCGCCGGGGATTCTCGCTGACCGGGGCTACCACGTGGGGCTTGCCTGCGTCCGTCGCCCAGGTGGCGGAGGTAGCGGCGGACGCAGGTGCCTCACGGCAGGTGCCGGAGGGCTACCCCAGGCCCGGGATGGTGGGCGGCGGCGGGAAGGTCGGCGGCGGGGCTCCCGGGTCGAGGAGGTTCGGGAGCGGCACCGGCAACGGAGGGAGCTGCGGGAGCGGGGGCAGCACCTCGCCGGGAGCCAGCTGGATGCCACCCGACCCGCCGGCGTCGCCCTCGGCGGTCGCGGCGCCGGTGTTGCCGGCGACGCCGGCGTCCGCCTGGCCACCGGCCGCGACGGGCGGGGCAGCCGCCACCGCTGCGGGGACCGCGTCGGGTAGCGCCACGGCCATCTGCGTCAGCGACCGGACCGTGCCGTCGAGCACGCGGACCACCCGCAGGGTGACGACGTCGTCGGCGTCGACGGGCAACCCGAACGTCGTGGCCGCTCCGGCGTCCGCCCCGAGCTCGACGAGGTCACCCAGCGAAACGTCACCCGAGCCGGCCCAGGCGACCGGCTCGCCTCCCAGCGACACCGGCTGCCCGTCGACCCAGGCGCCCACAGCCACCTGCTCGGGCCCGGCCACTGTCCGGGCGACCGTGAACGACAGCCGGGATCCGTCGTAGCGCACCTCGCTGAGTGCGACGTCGGAGGCGGAGGACCCGACGACCGTCCAGGACGGAGGCGCTCCCGCCTCCGACGACAACCGCAGGTAGACGGTGCCGCCGGAGCCGTCCGCCGTGGCCCCGAACGACCAGTCGACGACGGCGGTCGTGTCGGCGGTGCCCTGCAGGGCGAGCGCGGGAGGCGCGGCGTCCGTGGGGACGCCCATGGCGGCGAGGTAGGCCAGGGTGGCCTGCGCCGGGTCGGCCTGGCCGGTGGCCCAGACCTCCGGCGCCGCGCCGGCGTCGAAGCCGGGCTCGCCGGGCGAGATGGCGCTGATGGCCCGGGGGGACGGGCCCTCGGTGGGACCGGAGCCGGCGCGGTTGGCGACCAGGGCGCCGGCGGCGGCGAGCACCAGCACGCCGGCGGCCGCCCGGATCGTCCAGGAACGGCGGTCGATGCGACGGCGGGGGACCGCCGTCACGGGGACCGGTCGGGGCCCGGCGAGGGGCAGGACCTCGGCCACCTCCCGCTCGATGAGGCGCTCCCAGGCGGGGGGGCTGGTGGTCGCGTCCGCCGCCAGGCGGTGCAGCATGGTGCGCACGGCGGTCTCGGCGTCGGGTCGTCGGTGGTCATCGAGCAGGGTCATCGGAGGGCTCTCCTGGCGGCGGGGGTCGGGGGACGCGGGGCGGTGGACGGGCAGCCGGCTCACAGGTGGATCACCCGGCGCAACGTCAGCAGGCCCCGCTGGATCGCACTGCGCACGGTGGACTGCCGGCAGCCGAGGATCTCGGCGATGCGGTCGTCCGGCATGTCCTCGTAGAACCGCAGGACGATCGCGGTGCGCTGGCGGTCGGTCAACGCCATGAGGCTGTCCCACATCTCGTCGACCACCAGCTCGGCGGGATCCGGCGGGCGCGGCTGGTGCGCCCGCTCCAGGCTGTACCGGCGCCCCCAGGAGCGGCAGCGGTTGACCACCGCGCGCCGCACGTAGGGGTAAGGGTCACGCAGCCGGCGGTCGAGACGGTGCGACGCGACGAAGCTGTCCTGCACGATCTCCTCGGCGACCGCGTTGTGGCCGGTGAGCAGGTAGGCGAGGCGGACCAGCCTGCCGTAGTGCAGGCGGTAGACCTCCACGAGGTCGGTGTCCCAGGCGGCTGGTGCCGGGAGGTCCATGGGCTGAGCCTTCGGCATGGTGTTCATCGCGTCCTACACGCACGAGTGCGCCGGGCTGTTGCGAATACCCCAGACTCCGTCCCCACAGCCCCGACGGGACCACCGTACGCGCCGCGTCAGTCAGGAGGTGAAGACGTCGGCGGCCTTGCGCGTCATCTCCTCGATCGTGACGTCGCGCAGATGCTGGCTGAGGCCCCACCGGTGGCCGAAGGGGTCGGTGATCTGGCCTTCCCGCTCGCCCCAGAACGTGTCGGCGAGGTCGCGCACGACGACGGCTCCGCCGGTCAGGGCCCGTTGCCAGGTGGTGTCGACGTCCTCGACGGCCAGGTAGAGCGTGGCCGAGACCTGGCCGGTCGTCGCCGGGGACAGCGCTTGGTGCTCGGGGAACTCGTCGGCGAGCATCAGCGCCGATCCGCCCAGCTCGAGCTCGACGTGGATCAGGCGGCCGTCCGGGAGCTCGATCCGTGAACGCTCGACGGCGCCGAAGGTGTCCTGGTACCAGCGTGACGCACGGTCGGCGCCATCGGCGATCATGTGGATGGTGATCATCGCCTCGATGGATACGCCCGCCGTCCGGGGTCTGTCTTGAACGATCTTGCACGGGTCGCCGACCGACCCGACGTCTGGAGCGACGACACCCTGCCCGGTGCACTCTGGATGCACGGGATCGCGAGCGAGTACCGCATCGATCCGGTCGACGAGTACGTGATCGGCCTGCCCACGGGCCACGCAGGCTACGACCTCCGCCGCCGGTCGACGTCCCGACGGGTCCACGTCGGCGAGATGGTCGTGCTCGATCCCGAGCACAGCCACGCGGGCACGCCGACGCCGGCCGGGCCGTGGAGCGCGCGCCTGCTGGTCCTGCCGATGGCGCTGCTGCGCTCGGCGGGCGACGACACGGAGCTGCCGGCACTGCTGCGCAGCGGCTTCGACGACCCGGTGGTCGACTCCCCGGCCCTGCGCACGAGGTTCCTCGCTCTCCACGAGGCCAGCCGAACCGGCGCACCCAGGCTCGAGCGGGAGTGCGGCCTGCTGGCACTGCTCGACGACCTCACGTCATGCGGGAAGGCCACGGCCCGGCCCGCCGGGGATCCCGTCGTCGCCCGGGCGCTCGAGTACCTGCGGGACTGCTGGCAGTCGCCCGTCGACCTCGACACGCTGGCCAGAGCCGCGGGCACCACCAAGTTCCGGTTGCTGCGACGCTTCCGTGCGGAGGTCGGCCTCACGCCGCACCGCTACCTGGTCAGCGTGCGGATCGCGCACGCCCGGCGCCTGCTGGCCGCGGGCACGCCGATCAGCGTCGCCGCGGCGGAGACCGGCTTCGCCGACCAGAGCCACCTGAGCCGCCACTTCCGGGACCGGCTCGGGTTCACGCCCGGCCGCTACCGCCACCTCCTCGCCGGCACGGGAGCTTCGGGCCCCGGCTCGCGGCCATACCCACGTCCGCGCTGCGGAGGATGACGCTGGCTCACTCTCCAGGGAGATCGATCCTTGGGGCCGGGTGGGCCTCCACCCATTGGCGGGCCAAGGCCCAGGGGCAATCGGGCTTGTGGAGATGGGGGCCGGCGCCGAACGGGCCTTGTTCGTCGTCCCAGGCATCTCCGGCGAGAACGGTGTCGCACGTGACGCAGACGACTGCAGTCTCGTTCGTCGTCGACGAGGTCGGGATCTCGACACCGGGGTCGAACACCGCCAGCGCCCGCACGATCGTCGCGAGACGCTCGCGGTCCTCCATCAGGTCGCGGATCGCGGCGGCGCGGCCGTCGGGCGGGGCATAGAGATGAAACTCCATCAGCGCGACGCCGGCAGGGGCGGGATGAGGAGCTCCTGGCCCGGGTGGATCAGGTTGGGATTGCCGGGGTCCTGCAGCAGGAAGTTGTTGGCCAGCCAGATCCGCTTGTACTCCCGGCCGTCGCCGTAGACCCGTTCGGCGAACTCCCACATGCTCTCGCCCGGTCGCACGACGACCCGCAGCGGCTCGGTGGTCGGCTTGTCCAGCACCTCACCCGGTTCCAGCAGCCGTGGAGGCGGCGGGGCCGAGGGTGCGGGCACGCCGGGCACGCTCTGCCAGAAGTCCGACGGCAGCACGGGGGCCTGGGCGTAGCCCGGGAACAGCGGAGTTCCCGTCTGGGGCTGGATCTGCGTCCCGTTCCGGAGGGTCCCGTACAGCGCGATCAACGTCGACGGGATGAAGATGACACCGCTGCGAACGATGCCCATCGCACCCGTGGCGGGACCACTGATCCCGGTCCAGATCTGCTGGAGCCCGAAGCCGGCTCCGGTCGCCCCCCATCCGCTCAGGCCCGCCTGGAAGGCCTCCTTCCCGGTCAGGGGATTGTCGTAGATCACGAAGCGACCGACCGGCTCGGCCATCGAGCCCATCATCATGCCCCTCCCGAGCCCGTTGATGCCCCCGGTCCCCAGCTGCCCGAGGTAGGCGAGCCGCGATCCGGGCCAGACGGCCGGGCGAACGACCTGGCCGCCGAGGGGAGTCAAGCGGCCTGCCACCCCGCCGAACAGGGCCGAGCCGACGAGCGAGGCGGTGAGGTCCTCGACCCGCCACTGCCCCGGGTCGAACGGGTTGCCGCCGCTCACGGCCTTGTTCCCGAACGTGAAGGGCAGCCCGGCGAGGAAGACCCTGCCCATCCCGGCGTAGAAGCCCCCGAAGCGAGCGAGGCGGGCGCCCGGAGCGACCACCCGGGGCACGATGCTGATCCCCTCCACCACCTTCGACCACCTCGCCGCGAGGCCGGCGAACTTCGAGGCCTGCATCACGAACCTCGCGGCCCGCAATGCGCTGATCGTGGCCCACAGCGCGCGACCCAGCGCAGTGGCCCGGGCCGCCAGGCCGGCGGTCACGGCGGCGTCCGCGGCGAGAGAGGCCCCGAACGTGAAGAACGCGCCGACGACGGAGACCGCCGCGATGCTGATCACGGCGATCCACAGCTCGTGGATGCTGTCGTTGAACGCCTCGATCTCGTTGGCCAGCTCGTCGAGGCCGTCCGCGATCTGGGTGCACTGAGCGGCGGCCTCGCGTAGCTCGCTGATCAGGTTCACCGATGACCGCTGCTGGCCGTCGGCGGCTTCTCCTTGCCAGAAGCCGGGGAGCGGGTCGCCGATCTCGCTCAACGCGTCCGCCAGGACGGTCGTCGCCGCGCCCTGGGCGCGCCACGCGGCGGCCGCGACCCGGCACGGCCCCGGGTCCCCGGCCGGGTCCCACAGGGCCTGCGGCGACCACACCGGCGGGGGCGGCGGCTCCGGGGCCGGTGCGGTCGCCGTCGCCGCGGGAGTCGATGCCGGCGAGGCCGCGCCCCCGTCCTCCAACACCTGCGGGTCAGCCTTCCCCGCCGAGCCCCGCGTACCGCTTCCGGGCCGCCTCCTGGGCCAGCTGGTAGTTGCCGGCGGTGATGCCGAGGCTGACAGCCCGTGCTTCGAGGTTGGTGCCGACCCCCTCGAACGCGCCGATCGCCTCCTCGGTGGCCTTGAGCACGTCCTGGATCACGTCGTTGTAGACGTCCATGTAGCCCTGCCCGGCGCTGAGCTGTTCTGCTCCCTCACGGAATGCCTGCAGTGCCCCCAAGAAGTCGACTTGTCCGAGCTCGATCGCCACGCCGGCGTTGACGAGCTTCTCGGGATCGACGTCGAAGGTCTTGTCAGCCACGGTCCGTGCACCTCACGTCGTCCAGATCGAGAGGTTGGTCACCTCCGCGTTGAGGAGATCCTCGGCGGACGTGTTCGTCGCCTGGCCGATCTGCATCAACAGCTCGTTGATCGCCTGGGATGCCTGGTTCCACTCGGTCTGCACCGCGGTCCAGGCTCCGGAGGCGTCGCCCTGCCATGCCGCCTGCAGGGGGCGGATGACGGTGGACTCGAGGTCGTCACGCAGCCCGTCGATCCGGCCCATCGTCCCGGCGATGTCGGTCGCACCCTGGGCGATGGTCCCCGTGCTGGCGTGGATGAAGCCGCTCATGTCGCTCGCTCCCCTCAGATCGGAAGGTTCTGGCCGCGCAGCCGCTCGAACCCGGCTCGGCTGCTCTCGTGCGCGGCGTCGTAGTTCTCGGCGGTGACCCCGAGCCGCTCGGCGACGTCGGCGAGCTGCTGGCGGACCACGCTGACCTGGAGCCGCCACTCCTCCTTCACCGCGTGGAAGCTGTCGGCGGCCGTGCCCCGCCAGTCGACGGCCTCCAGACGACCGATGAGGCCCGTGATCTCGGCGCCGATCCCCTCCGAGTTGTCCAGGACCTTTCTCCCCATGGCCGTCATCGTGGCGGTGTCGATCTCGAACGCCTTGGACATGGGTCGCCTCCGGTTCGTGCGTCACGTGCAACGTAAGGAGGCGACCTGACGAGATCCTTACGAGGCCGGGCGCGGGGTGCGCGTCAGGTTGGGGTAAGGCCCGCGAGGGACCCTGCGGGGCGATGCACCTGGTCTACGACGACGGCGCCGGAGAGCGGGACGTCGAGGTGATCGTCACCGAGCCCGACCTGGCCGTGGCCGACCTGGCGGTCGCGCTCGGCTGCCCCGCCGGCGGTGCGCTCCGGGTGGACGGCCGGACGGTGGAGGCCGGCGCCGCCATCGCGGCCGCCGGGTTCTACGAGGGCGCAACGGTCAGCCCGGCGCCCGCCAGGCCGGGCGCGCTCCGCTCCCGGAGCAGGCCCACCCGCACGGACCCCGGCGAGCCCGACCCCCACCCCGACCGGCCGGTCCTCGCGGTCACCGGCGGGCTCGATGCAGGTCCCAGCTGGCTGCTCGCGTCCGACACGACCGTCGTCGGCCGCGACCCCGCCTGCGACGTGGTCCTGCACCATCCGACCGTCTCCTCGGTGCACTGCCGGATCGACCTGCGCGGCGATGGCGCGGTCGCGGTCAGCGACCTCGAATCCCACAACGGCACCTGGCGGTGCGACGACGCGCTGGGACGCCACGTGGCCGTCGAGACAGGCGACGCTCTGCGCCTCGGCGCGCTCGCGGCGGCGGTCAGGGTCCCTCCCGACGACCGCGCCCCCGCACTCGACCGTGGGGTACCGGATGGCCTGGCGGGCACGTTCCACTTCAACCGCCCGCCCCGCCCCGGGCCACCCTCGCCGGCCGCGACGTTGCGCAGCCCGACCGTCGATGCGGCGCGCGGTCCGGCGGCGCCCTTCAGCCTCGTGTCCTTCGTCGCACCCCTCGGCCTCGCCGGTGTCATGGTCTGGATGCTCGGAGACGTCCGCTTCGCCCTGTTCGCCCTGCTGAGCCCGGTGGTCGTGCTCGGCAACTGGGTGGAGGGGCGGCGGCGGAACCGCAAGCAGGCCCGGCGGGCCAGCAGGAAGCTGGGCAAGGCGGTGGAACACTTCCTCGCCGAGCTCGCCGAGGCCCGCGCCGCAGAGACAGCCCACCGCCGCGCCACGCTGGTCGACCCGGCCGAGGCGCTGCGCCGGGCCGAGGCCCCCAGCGTGCGGCTGTGGGAGCGGCGCCCGCAGCACGACGACTTCCTCCACCTCGTGGCGGGCACCGGTGACGTGCGCTGGGAGCCGCCGCTGGACGAGGCCGGGGAGCGCCCGGCGGCGGTCGAACGCGCCCTCGAGGAGAGCCGGCTCCGGGACGTCCCCGTCCCCGTCGACCCGCGCGACGGGCCCGTCGGGCTGGTCGGTGACCGCACGGCCGCGCTGGCCGTGGCGCGCAGCCTGCTGTGCCAAGCCGCGACGCACGCCGGGCCGGCGGACCTGCGGGTGGCGGTCCTCACGACACCTGCCGGCCGCGCCGACTGGGACTGGGTCAAATGGCTGCCCCACGCTGCCGAACCCGTCTCGGGCCGGCGGCTGGTGATCGCCGATCGGGCGCAGGCCGAGGATTTCCTGCACACGCGCCTGGCCGCCGGCCGCGAGGGACCGACGTGGCTCCTGGCCATCGACGACGAGGAGCTGATCGGCGGCCGGAGCGCGCCGGCCCGATCGGTCCTCGCCCACGGGACCGGAGAGGCGGGCGGTGGGGTCGCCGGGCTGGTCCTGGCCGCCGACGGGGCGAGCCTCCCGGCGTCATGTCGGGCGGTCGTCGACCTGCACGACGATCTCGGGGACGGCCACCTGGTCCGCCCCCAGCGCGGCGAGGTCGTCGAGAGCCTCCTGGCCACCGGGCTCAGCCGGGCCACCGCCCGGCGGTGGGCCCGGCTGCTGGCCCGCTTCGACGACCCGGAGGTCGACATCCCCGGTGCGGGGCTCCCGCCTGCGGTCCGCCTCGCTGCCATCCTCGAGACCGATCCGTTCGACGTCGGGGCGGTGGCCGCCCGGTGGCGCGCCAACCGCGGCCGGGGCCCGCTCGTCGCCGCCATCGGCGCCGGCGACGGCGGTGTCGTCCGGCTCGACCTCGAAACCGTCGGGCCGCATGGTCTGGTCGCCGGGACCACCGGTTCGGGGAAGAGCGAGCTGCTGCGCACCATCGTGGCCTCCCTGGCGCTCGAGCTCGGGCCCGACGAGGTGACCTTCCTCCTGGTCGACTACAAGGGCGGCGCCGCCTTCGACGCCTGTGCGTCGCTGCCCCACGTCGTCGGGCTCGTCACGGACCTCGACGATCGCCTGGCCGTGTTGGCGCTGCGGGCCCTGGAGGGCGAGGTCCGCCGCCGGGAGCGGCTGCTCCGGGCGGCCGGCGAAGCCGACCTGCCCGCCTACCGCCTGGCCCGCGGGCGCGGGGCGCCCCTCCCGCCGCTGCCTCGCCTCGTCGTCGTGGTCGACGAGCTCGCGACGCTCGCGACCGAGCTCCCGAGGTTCCTCGACGCCCTCCTCGACGTCGCCCAACGAGGCCGGGCCCTCGGCCTCCACCTGCTGCTCGCCACCCAGCGGCCCCGCGGGGTCGTCAGCGCGAACATCCGGGCGAACACCAATCTGCGCATCGCGCTCCGGGTCCAGGACGCGTCCGACTCGCTCGACGTCATCGACTCCGAAGCGGCCGCCGGGATCCCGCCCGACCTGCGAGGCCGGGCCTACCTCCGCGCCGGACCGGGCGACCTGCGGGCCGTCCAGGCCGCGCTGGTGACCGGCACCACGCCGACCGAGAGCCCAGCGCTCACGATCCTGCCCTTCCGAGGCGCTGATGGGTCGGCGGCCGACGGGACCCGCGACGAGCCCCGGGTCCCGGACGACCACGAACCCAGCGACCTCGCCCGGGCGGTGGCGGCCGTGCACGCCGCGTTCGAGTCCGAGGAGCAGCCGCCGCCGGCGGCGCTGTGGACCGACGACGAGCGGGGCGAGGTCGCCATCCCCAGCGTGGGGCTCTTCGACCTCCTGGGCATCACGGACGCGGCGGCGGTCGACCGGCGAGAGACCTGGCGCCCGCGGCCGCGAAGCGACCACCTCCGGGTCCCGATCGGCGTCGACGACGACGGTCAGCCGGTGACCCTCGACCTCAAGGAGTCGGCGTTCGACGGCATGGGCCCGCACGGCCTCGTCGTGGGGGCCACCGGGTCCGGGAAGAGCGAGCTGCTCCGCACGCTGGTGCTGGCCCTGGCCACGACCCACCCGCCCGAGGCGCTCAGCCTCGTGCTCGTCGACTTCAAGGGCGGCGCGACATTCGCCGGCATGGCGCGGCTGCCCCACGTCTCCGGGGTGATCACGAACCTGGCCGACGACCTGGCCCTGGTGGACCGCATGCGCGACGCCATGTACGGCGAGCAGCGCCGCCGCCAGGAGCTGCTCAAGCAGGCCGGCAACCTGGCCTCGGTCGACGACTACAACCGGCGCCGGGCCGCCGGCGAGCGCCTCCCACCGTTGCCGAGCCTGCTGGTGGTGGTGGACGAGTTCGCCGAGCTTCTCGCCAGCAAGCCCGACTTCATCGACCTGTACACGACCATCGGCCGGCTGGGCCGCAGCCTGGGGATCCACCTCCTGCTGGCCTCGCAGCGCCTGGACGAGGGCCGGCTGCGGGGGCTCGAGAGCAGCCTGCGCTACCGCATCGGCCTGCGCACCTTCAGCCCGGCGGACAGCCGAGCCGTCCTCGGCGCGGACGACGCCTACAACCTCCCCGCCGAGCCCGGCGGCGGGTACCTCAAGGTCGACGCCGATGTGCTGCAGCGGTTCAAGGCCGCCTGGGTGTCGGCCCCGGCGTCCGGCGACCCGCTCGGCCCGACCGTGCTCGATGTGGCAATCGCGCGCCTCGAGGACCCGGGACGGCGGGCGCACCAGGTGTGGCTGCCGCCGCTCGAACGGGCCATCCCGCTCGACCGCATCCCGCAGCCGGCCGACGCCGGCGGCGCAGCCCCGCTCTCGGTGGCGGTCGGCGAGCAGGACCGGCCCGAGGACCAGGCCAAGGTACCGCTGGTGCTCAACCTGGCCGGGGGCGAGGGGAACGTCGCCATCGTCGGCGCCACCCAGTCGGGCAAGAGCACGCTGCTGCGCACGCTCGTGGCCGCCTTCGCGCTGACCCACACCCCACTCGAGGTGCAGTTCTACTGCGTCGACTGCGGTGGTGGCTCGCTGCTGGCACTCGACCGGCTGCCCCACGTGGGGACCGTCGCCAGCCGGCTCGACGCCGAGCGGGTGCGACGGCTCGTGGTCGAGATCGAGGGTGTGCTGGCCTTCCGCGAGGAGCTGTTCCGCTCGACGGGCATCGACTCGGCGCACGGCCTCCGGGCGCGGCGCGCCGCCGGTGCGCTGGACGACTCTCCCCTGGGCGACGTGTTCCTCGTGATCGACGGCTGGGCGCGGTTCCGCCAGGAGTTCGAGGAGCTCGAACCGGTCGTGCTCGACCTGGCCTCCCGCGGCCTCGGCTACGGCGTGCACGTGGTGGTGACCGGCAACCGCTGGCTGGAGATCCGCTCGAACCTGCTCGACAACCTGGGGACCCGGCTCGAGCTCCGGCTGCACGACCCGGTCGACTCGGCGATCGACCGCCGCGCCGCGGCCAACATCGAGGCCGATACCCCCGGACGCGGCCTGAGCCGAGGCGCGCTCCAGTTCCAGGCCGCGCTCCCCCGCGTCGACGGCGTCGCCTCGGCGAGCGACGTGGCCGCCGGCCTCGAGCAGCTCGTCGCGCGGGTCGCCGGTGCGTGGACCGGGCCGGCCGCACCGCCGGTGCGCCTGCTGCCCAACCGGCTGGCCTTCACCGACCTGCCGGCGCCCGGCACCGGACGCGGCGTCCCGATCGGCGTCGCCGAGGACGACCTCG
>DATBGF010000650.1:0-6146 GCA_036558145.1 Acidimicrobiales bacterium | reverse complement strand
GGACCTCGGCCGCGGCGGGCACCCGTCCCAGGAGCAGGGGTAGCGCCACCCGCCAGCCGATCCACCAGGTGATGGCGTGGTTGAGCAGCGGCCCGACCACCAGCGCGCCGGCCAGCGCGACGCCCGCGACGAACAGGGGGGTCACTGGGGGGCGAGGACGGTGCGGACGCCGCGGAGCGGAGTGGCCAGCAGGGCGCGGGCGCGGGTCGAGTCGAGCCGGCAGTCCCGCGGGCGGCCGGGCGGGGCGGGCGCGCCGCGCACGGGGCGGCGGGCCACCAGGCCGGCGAACTCCCAGCGGGACACGGCGTCGGGCCCCGCGACGTGGAGCGGGCCGGCGAATTCGATCCGGCACAGCTCCAGCAGGGCGGCGGCGAGGTCGTCCACCTGGACCGGGCAGCGCAGCTCGTCGGTGAAGAACGTCGCGTCGGGGTCGGTGGCGACCTGCTCGTGCGGGCTGGGCGGGCGGCCGGGACCGCCGTAGACGAGCGACGTGCGCACCATGACCGCGCCGGGGTCGGCCTCGGCCACCAGCCGCTCGGCCTCGGCCTTGGCCCGGCCGTAGTCGCTGAGGGGCGAGACCGGGTCGGCCTCGGTGTAGGGCCGTCCCGCCCGCCCGTCGAACACCACGTCGGTCGACAGGTGGACCAGGCGGGCCCCCACGGCCCGGGCCGCCGCGGCCACGACCCCACTGCCGCCCGCCGTCACCTCCCACGCCCCCGGCCCGTGCTGCACGTAGGCAGTGTGCACCACGGCCGCGGGTCGTAGGGGGTCGAGCAGGGCGTGCACCTCCGCTGGCTCGCGCACGTCCAGCCGGGCCGGTCCCGGGACACTGTGACTAGTGGCGGTCACCGCCCAGCCGGTGGCCGCTGCATGGGCCGCCAGCGCACGACCGAGGTACCCGGAGCCGCCGGTGACGACCAGCGCCGGGCGCTCGGACGAGGCGCTCAGCGGACGGTGGAGAGGAAGCTGATGAGCCGCCCGCGCTGGGCGGCGTCGTCACCGGGAGCCAGGCGCGAGCCCCCCGCGGAGCCGCCGCTGTTGCCCACTGTGGCCTGGACCGCGGCCCGGGCCTCGGGGCTCATGGCCGCCACGTGGGGCGCCATCTCGTTGGACTCCGGACCGACCGGCTGCCGGGGCGGGCCCTGGCTGGACAGGCCGGAGAACGGCGACGAGACGGGACCGGTGATCGGGTTGGCGCCGGTGTCGTCGGCCGCCCAGTGCAGGTCCGGCGGCAGCGACCCGGGACCGACGGGCCGGATCTGGCCGGTGTCGCCCAGCGGCGACGGGCCGAGGCGGCCGTTGTCGAACGGCGACGGCGGGGTCGGCGGCACCGGGCCCCGGGGCGTGCCGAGGTCGCGGCGCGACGGCGGCGTGCCGTTGCGGTCGGCGGGAGCCGACGGCTGCCGGCCGCGCTCGGCGGGCGGGCGGGGCGGCATGCCGTTCACATCGCTGCGGCCCTGCGGGCGGATGCGCTCGGCGGGCGGGCGGTCCGAGTCACTGGGTCGCCCGGAGGGGCGGCCGGCGTCACCGGGTCGCCCGGCGGGGCGGCTGTCGCCCGAGCGGGTCGGCGGCCCGGACGGCTCGGTGGGCCGCACCCGCGGCACGCGGTTCGTGTCCGCCGGCCCGACGGGCTCGCTCGGGCGGACCCGGGGGACGCCGTTCGTGTCCGCCGGTCGGCGAGCCACCGGCGTGCGGCCGGTGTCCGTCGGGCGAACCACGGGCGTGCGGCCGGTCTCGTTGCGGGCCGACGGCACCGGCGGCGACTCGGACAGCCCCGGCGCCGGAGGCGGCGTGGCGGCCGGGCTGCGCCCGCTGCCCACCCGCGACGGGAGCGGGCCGGGATCGGGCGGGTCGGGGATGGCGGGCACCTCGCCCGTCTTGTCGGCCGTCAGCCAGCCGGCCCGCTGGCCCTCGGCGGTCAGCGGCTCGGGGATGTCGGGGATGGCGGGCACCGGCTCGGTGACCGGAGCGCGTGCCGGGGCGGGGCGCGGCCGCTCGGCGGGCGCCTCGACCCGCGGGGCCGGCTCGCCTCGCCCGGGCGGCGCGACGTCGGCGACGCCCAGGTCGACCAGGTCGCGCACGACGCGGGACACACCCAGCTCGGTGAGGCGCAGCTCCTTGGCCAGCTCCCCCACGGTGCGGCCGGAGGCCACGGCCACCACGGTCTTCCAGCGGTCGGCGTCGATGGTGACCTCGTCGGCCGAGAGGTCGGACGCCAGCGTGACCTGATGGGCCAGCGACGGGACCACGGCCTCGAGCTCGTTCCACTCCCGCAGCAGCGACGTGGCCCGGCGCAGGATGTCCTCGACGCCGTCGGAGCGGCCCCCACGCGGCGCCTTGTCGTCGGCGTCGAAGGCGAAGGTGCCCTTGTCGAACCGCAGGAGCTCGAAGATCACCTCGTCCTTCGGCGTCCCGTCCACGGCCCGGTCCGCCGCGGCGTCGACCACGCCACCGCCGTCGAGCCACACGCTCCCCTGCCCCCGATCACCGTCGATCCGCAGGCAGCCGGTCTTCGCCGTCGTGGCCAGCAGCCGCAGGACGTCCGGCAGCGAGAACGTGTCCAGTGTCCCTTGCAACGCCAACGCTGTTACCTCCGCTGTTGGTAAATCCGCCACTTCCCCAGCGCCCGACGGCAGCCTAGGCCGTAACACTCCCGCGCGCCCAGCGTCACATTTGTCGTGGGATCCCTACGCCCGCGGGCAGCGCTCATCCGCCCCCCTGGCGGCGGGCCAGCGCGTGGCGCGCCGCGGTCGTCATCGCCTCCAGCGGCGGGGCCTCCCCCGTCCAGTTGCGGAACGCGCGTCCGGCCTGGTGGACGAGCATGCCCAGGCCGCCGACCGCCACGGCCCCCCGGGCCCGCGCCGTGGCCAGCAGAGGGGTCACGAACGGGTGGTAGACGAGGTCGACGACCACCTGGCCCGGGTGCAGGAGATCTTCATCGACCGGCAACGAACCGGACCCACCGTCCGTGATGTCCATCCCCAATGGGGTGGCGTTGACCACCAGATCGGCGGTCGCCACGTCCGCGGCGGTGCCGACCCGGCCGGCCGGTCCCGCCAGCGGCGCGGCCCGGCCCGCGGGCTCGGGCGAGCGGTTCACCACCACCACCTCGGTCGCTCCCGCCGCCCCCAGCGCCCGCACGACGGCCCGCCCCGCGCCCCCGGCCCCGACCACGACGCAGCGCAGCCCGGCCACGTCCAGGCCCGGGTCCTGGGCCAGCGCGTCGATGAAGCCGGCGCCGTCGGTGTTGTCCCCCACGAGGCGATCGCCCCGGCGGAACACGCAGTTGACCGCGCCCAGCTCGTCCGCCACCGGGGTGGCCTCGTCCACGGCGGCGTGGGCCGCGGCCTTGTGGGGCATCGTCACCGACAGCCCGCCCAGGCCCAGCGTGCGCACGGCCTCGACCGCGGCCTCGCCCTGGCCGGGCGGGACCTCCAGCGCCACGAACGTCCAGTCGACCCCGGCCGCGCTGAAGGCGGCGTTGAGGATGGCGGGCGACAGGGAGTGGCGCACGGGCCAGCCGATCACGGCGGCGAGCCGGGTGGCGCCGCTGATCACCTCGCCACCCCCGAGCCGGGTCCGGTCGGGCTCAGGCGCTGCACCCCAGGCCCTGGGCCGCGCACTCGGCCTTGAGGCGAAGGAACTCGTCGTAGTTGTCGGTGAAGGCGTGGTGGCCGTCGGCGTCCTTGAGGACGTACCACTTCCAGGGGCCGTCCGCCGGGTGCAGGGCCGCCTCGATGCTCGCCTTGCCGGGCGACGTGATGGGGGTCGGCGGCAGGCCGGGCGTGTGGCGGGTGTTGTACGGGCTCTCCGCCGCCAGGTCCGACTCGGTGAGCGTGCAGGGGATCTCGCCCTTCTCGTAGCACGAGGTGGCGTCGATGCCGAGCGGCTCGCCCGCGGCCAGGCGGTTGTAGATCACCCGGGCCACCATGGGGCGGTCCTCGTCCACCCGGGCCTCCTCCTCCACGAGGGAGGCGACGATCAGGGCCTGGTAGGGCGAGATCCCGAGGGCCGCGGCCTGGTTGGTGGCGTCGGCGTTGTTCATCGTCTCGTCGAACAGCGCCACCATCTTCTTGAGGAAGACGGCCTCGGTCTCGCCGTCCTCGACGGCGTAGGTCTCGGGGAACAGCGTGCCCTCCAGCGCGGGCTGGTCCGCAGGCAGGAACGCCGACCGCAGCGCGGGGTCGGCGAGCGCCGCCTGCAGGCCCTCCGGGGTGAAGCCCGGCACGCCCTTCTCCGGATCGATCAGCCGCTGGGTCAGCTGCGTGAGCGTGAGGCCCTCGGGCACCGTCACCAGCGTCGAGTTGGGCGGCAGCGGCTCCTTCTTCAGGTCGTCGATGGCCTCGTCGAACGACGAGTTGAGCCGCATGCGGTAGGTGCCGGCCTGGAAGGACCCGACGTCGCGCAGCTTCGTGTACCAGTCCCAGACGCTGGCGCTGGAGATGACCCCGTTGTCGGCCATGATCTGCCCGATGCCGGAGGTCGTCGTGCCGTCGGGCACCTCCACCAGCACCTCGTCGCCCGGAGGCCCCGAGGGGTCCATCTGACCCTGCACCCACGACCAGCCGAAGAAGCCGGCCACGCCCGCGGCCAGGATCATGACCATCAGCACCCCGAGCGCGATGGCGCAGCCGCGCCGGCGAGGCTCTTCCTCCTCGAGGTCGTCCTGCTCGTCGTAGTACGTGTCCTCACCGTAGGTGTCCCCTGTGACCAGGTCCGTGCCGGCGCCGGCCCAGCCCCTGTCCCGGTCGCGCGAGCGTGCCGCCGCGCCCGGCTCGCGGCCGTTCTCGTCGCCGACGTAAGCCGGGGACGCCATCGTCCGGCGGCGGTTGGGGTACCCACTCGCGCCCGCCTCGTAGCGCGACGTCCGGGGCTCGTTCCCGATCGTCGGGAACTGGCCGGTGGCGGGCCTGCCGGACCAGTGGTCGCCGTAGTCCGTCGCGGACGCCGCACCGCCGCGCTCCGCGTACGACGGCGGCTGGGCCCGCTGGCGGGCAGAAGGATCCGGCCCGCCGGCCCGGCCCCGGCCCGGGGGCGGCGCCCCACCGCGCTGGGGCAGCGGCGGCGCGCCGGCGGAGCGGTTCGACACGCCCGAGGGGCTCCCCCGGGGTGGCCGCCGCTGCGGGCCCGGCGGCGCCAGGTCGGACACGTCGTCCGAGATGTCGTCGCGGCGGCGGGTGCGTCCCTTGGGGCCCACGCTCTCGCGGGTCCAGAAGTCGTCGTAGCCCGCGTCGCCCTTGCCGCGCTTGGCGGCGCGGCGGCGCTTGGGTGCGGTGGGATCGTCTGGGTCAGAGAACGGCATGCGCGGTTTGTGCAGGAGTGGTGGGCGGCACAGTCACCCCTCAGGCTGTCCAGCATCCAGCCATGACTGCAGGATCACCGTAGCAGCGACCTGGTCGACAACCTGGCGATGGCGACCCTTGCGCACTCTCATGGCACGCAGGCTGCGCTCGGCCTGCACGGTCGAGAGCCTTTCGTCCCAGGTCAGGACGCCCACGGGCAGCGCGGCCCGCAATTCGTCGACCTCGTCGAGGACCGCCTGCGCCGCAGGCCCGGTCGAGCCGTCGAGCGAGAGCGGGAGGCCCACGACGACGACCTCGGCCCCGGCCTCCTCGACCAGCTCGGCGATGCGGCGGTGGTCCCGGGACCGGTCGCCGCTGCGGGTGACGACCTCGTACGGCGTGGCCACTGTCCCCGCGCTGTCGGACAGGGCGACCCCGATGCGACGCGTGCCGATGTCGAGAGCGACGGCGCGCGCCACGCTCAGGCCAGGCCGGCCGCGGCCCGCACCTGGTCGAGTGCCTCGTCGAGGCGGGACGCGTCGCTGCCGCCGGCCTGGGCCAGCTCCTGCTTCCCGCCGCCGCCGCCACCGATCGTGCCCTTGGCCTCGGTGATCAGCTCGCCTGCGTGCAGCCCGGAGTCCTTGGTCACGGCCGCCAGCAGAGCGACGCCGCCGTCCTCCCTCGCGGACCCGATGACGGCGCCCCGGATGCCCGGCTGCTCGCGCACGGCCACCGCCAGATCGCGGACCTCGTTGGGGGCCAGTCCGTCGACGCGCGCCACGACGACGCCATCCACGGCGCCCGCCGCGAGCTCGCCTGCCCGGTTGCCGGCCGCCTGGCGGCGCAGGTCGCGGATCTCGTCGC
>DATBGF010000649.1:0-9647 GCA_036558145.1 Acidimicrobiales bacterium | reverse complement strand
CGGTGTTCTGCGGACCGGGCCAGCAGCCTCCCCACGGGTCGGCCGTGCCGGGTGCGTTGGCCGCACCGGCGATGCAGTCGCCCGCCGGGACCACGTCCTCGGACCCCGACCCGCCCCCGGCGGCGGCCGCCGCGGTCGTCGCCGTGGTGGGCGAGCCCTTCTCCAGCGAGGTGTCCTCGCGCGCCGGCAGGGTCTCCTCCGGGCGGGTCTCCGCTGTCCCGCCCCCGGTGACCCCGACCAGGTCGACGTCCTCGCCGCCGTCGAGCAGCGAGGCCACGACGAGGGGCAGGCCCACCGCCATCGTGGCCAGGATGGCCAGCACGACCGTGCGAGGCCGCGGTCGCTTCACCTTGATCCGCCTCAACCGCCTCACGTCGAACCCCTTCCTCAGCGTTCCCCAACAACCCGCCGGACGGTCCGCTCGACCGCGACACCCGCCTCGTCCCAGGATCTGCTCTCGACACTTGCGGCGGCCTGCGCCGCGGCCGCCTCCGCCTCGGCCGGGGACCGCGCCGCCAGCCGTTCCAGCGCCCCCGCCAGGTCGTGCGGCGTGGCCGGGGCGTACTCGACGTGCTCGTTGTCGAGGACGACCCGGTTGTGCTCCGCGTCGTTGACGACGGGGATGCACCCGGCGGCGAGCATCTCGTGGGGGACCAGCGAGACGTTCGTCGCGGACAGGACGAGGCCGGCGTGGCAGCGGCTGTAGAGGGCCGCGAGCTCCTTCGGCGTCATCACCCCGTGGTCCACGGCCGGGAAGCCGACCTTGCCGACCCGCTCGCCGAACAGGTGGATGTCGACCTCGGGGTGCCGCTCGGCGAACATCTCGAGCGCGAGCACGCCCAGGTCGAACGCCCGCCGCGGCGTCTTGGGCCGGGCGAAGAAGCACACGCCGGTCCGCGCCCCGCCGGCCGGCGCGCCGGTCCGGTAGGTGTCCAGGTCGCAGCCGAAGTCGAAGTGGTCGGCCGGCATCCCGTAGTCGGCCTGCAGCTTGCCGGCCAGCCACCGGCCGGCCGTGATGCCGTGGAACCCGAACCGGTAGGTCGCCTCGGCCAGGAGAGCCTCGCCGCCGGCGGGCTCGAACCACGGCTCGATGTCCTGCACGAAGTAGAAGCGGGTGCCCTTGGCCGGCGAGGCGGCGACGGCGTAGGCCGTCGGCCAGGCCGTGGCCACGATGGCGTGCGCGTCGTCGATCCCGTCCGCGTAGTCGCGCACGTCGGCCTGCACCCAGGGCCACCAGCGCCGCAGGACGTCGGTGTGGTGGTCGAGCGTGCCGCCCCAGCGGTCGTACAGGTAGATCGTGCAGCGGTGCCCGGCCTGCTCGAGCGCGCCGAGCATGCGGAAGATCGTGGTGTGGCCGCCGGAGCCCTCGGCGGGCGGGGACATCACCCAGGCGACCGAGAGCGGCTCACCGGGGAGGACCGGCAGCGGCCCGGGGAACCCGCCGGAGCCGGACAGCACCATGGCCGCGGCCAGCACGTCGTCGGGGAACACGTTCAGCATGTGGCTGGGCGGGGACACGCGGTCGGCGAGCCGGCGCAGGCCGCGGGCGACCACGCCCCTGCCGCCCTCGTGGTGCCACAGGGCGCGCGCCTGGTGCAGGCGCAACCCGGCCGAGGACGTGCCGAAGCGGTCCCGAACTGGCTTCATGCATCTCCCCCGCGGAGAGCGTGGCCGTTGCCGGCGCTCACCAACCCAGCGTTCTCTGCGGCTCCAACCGCGCCGCGTGAGGGAGCGTAGCGCAGAGAGCAGTCAGGGCAGGTCAGATCGTCGTCGAGCCGGGCGCCACAGGTGCAGACCCAGCCGATGCGGCGCGCCGGGTTGCCCGCCACCAGCGCGTGGGCCGGCACGTCCCGGGTGACCACGGAGCCCGCGGCCACGAACGCGTCCTCGCCCACGGTGTGGCCGCACACGATGGTGGCGTTGGCGCCGATGGTCGCTCCCCGCCCGACGGTGGTCGGCGTGAGCTGGTCCGGGCCCTTCTTCACGTGCGCCCGCGGGGTGAGGTCGTTGGTGAACACGACGTTCGGGCCCAGGAAGGCGTCGTCGCCCACCGTGACCCCGTCGAACAGCAGGACCGCGTTCTTGACCGTGACCCGGTCGCCGATGACGACCCGGCCCTCGACGAAGGCGTGGTCACAGATGTTGCAGTCGGCCCCGACCTGCGCTCCCGGCAGGACGTGCGCCCAGGCCCAGACCCGCGTCCGCGGCCCGACCCGGTCGCTCTCGCAGAGCCCGCGCTCGTGCACGAAGACCGAGGGATCGATGCTCATGCGTCGCCCGCGCGCAGGGCGGCGTCGAGCACCGCCACCACCCGCTGCTGCTGGGCCTCGGTGATGCCGGGGTACAGCGGCAGCGACAGGATCTCGGACGCGGCGGCCTCGGCCACCGGGAAGTCGCCCGGACCGTGCCCGAGGTCGGCGTAGGCGCCGAGCAGGTGCAGCGGGAACGGGTAGTGGATGCCGGCGCCGACCTTGGCGGCGTGGAGCGCGCCCAGCACGTCGTCGCGCCGGGGCACGCGCACGACGTAGAGGTGCCACACGTGCTCGTTGCCGGCCAGGGTCCGGGGGGCGCGGACGTCGAGCCCCGTGGCGGCCAGCAGGTCGTCGTAGCGAGCCGCGGCGGCGCGGCGCTCGTCGTTCCAGCGGGGCAGGCGGGCGAGCTTGGCCCGCAGCACCACGGCCTGCACCGAGTCGAGCCGGGAGTTCATCCCCACCCGGTCGTGGTGGTACTTCACCGTGCTGCCGTGGTCGCGCAGCTCCCGGAGGGCGCCGGCCGTGGCGTCGTCGCGGGTCATGACCGCGCCGGCGTCGCCGTACGCGCCGAGGTTCTTCCCCGGATAGAAGCTCGTGCCGGCCACGACCCCGACGCTGCCGCTGGCGCGCCCGTGGCGGGTGGCGCCCTGGGACTGGGCCGCGTCCTCGATGATGTCGACCTGCGGGGGCACGATCCCGGCCAGCGCCTCGACCGGCGCCATCTGGCCGTAGAGGTGCACGGCCATGACCGCCCGGGTGCGGGGGGAGATCCGCTCGGCCACCCGTTCCGGGTCGATGAGCAGGTGATCGGGGTCGCAGTCGACCAGGACCGGCTGGGCGCCGGCCCGCGTGACCGCCTCGGCGGTGGCGATGAACGTGTTGGCGGGCACGATGACCTCGTCGCCCGGCCCGATCCCACGGGCGCGCAGGGCCAGCTCGAGCGCGTCGGTGCCGTTGGCCACGCCGATGCAGTGCTCGACGCCGCTGAACCGGGCGAACTCGGCCTCGAAGGCCCGGACCTCGGGCCCGAGGATGAACGAGCCCTCCTTGGCCACCCGGGCCCAGCCGGCCTCGACCTCGGCGCCGACCTCGGCGTGCTGCACGTGCAGGTCGACGAGCGGGATGGGCTCGGGCTCGTGATCGGTGAGCTGTGTCATTTCGCCAACACCTCTTGGGGGAGTTCGGAGTGTCGCAGGAAGCGGGCGGGCACCCCCGCCCAGACCTCGCCGTCGGGCACGTCGTGGGTGAGCGCCGCGCCCATGCCGACGAGCGCCCACCGGCCGATGTGCAGGTACTCGCGGATCAGGCAGCCCGCGCCCAGGTAGGCGCCGGTGCCCACGGTCACGCCGCCGGCCAGCCGGGCCCCGGAGCCGGCGATCACGAAGTCCGCGAGGCGGTCGTCATGCGTCAGCACGACCTGTGGCATCAGCCCGACGTGGGCGCCCACCGTGACGTCCGCGGTCGCCACCACGCCGGCGAGGACCACCGTGCCCGGGCCGAGCAGGCAGGACCGGGCCAGGGACGCGCCCGGGTGGACGACAGTGGCGTAGCGGCCGTCGTCGACGCCGAGGCCGGCGAGACGGTCGACGATCCGGGCCTTGGCGGTGCGGTCGCGGGGGTTGCCGGCGCACACGACGGCCCGGGCGTCGGGATCGTCGGCCAGCGCGGTGAGCGGACCTGTGACCGGCGTGCCCGACACGTCGGTGCCCCAGCGGGCGGGGTCGTCGTCGAGGAAGCCCCGCAGGTCCCAGCGGTCCGAGCCGTGGCGGTCGCGGTGGGCCTCGTTGACGGCGTGGACGGCCTCGGCCGTCTCGCGGCCGAACCCGCCCGCGCCAACGAGAACGATCGGTTCCGGCGCTGTCACGCCACAGACTCCACGAGTTCCGGTTCAGGCGCCGACCGCACGGCGAACAGCTCGCCCCGACGGTGCTGGCGCAAGAGGGGCAGGCCCACGACCAGGCCGTAGACCAGGACCGACGCTACCCCGCCGACCAGGATGCGGGCGATGTCGGTGGGCATGGCGACCAGGGCGGCGAGGGCCACGAGCGCCATCAGCGCGCCGCCCTGCAGCGGCCGGGCGATCGGGCCGAGGATCGACGGCAGCGTCACGCCGAGGCGGGACAGGGCCCGCAGGAAGGCGGGGAGCACGACGAGGAGCAGCGCCACCAGGTGGCCCGCGGCCACCCCGGTGATCCCGCCGAGGTGGGCCGCCACGATCAGCGTGGGGATCAGCGTCACGAACCACAGCAGGTTCAGCCGCAGGGCCTCGCCGGACTCCCCCGCCGAGACCAGGAAGTCGTAGGCCAGCTCCAGCGCCACCCGGGACGCCCCCAGCACGGCCAGCAGGGCGAGGGGCCCCGCGGCCTCCGACCAGCGGGTGCCGTACACGAACCGCACCAGCGGCCCGCCGAGCACGCCGAGCAGCACACAGGCCGGCACCACCGGCACGAACAGCATGCCGAGCGCGCGGCCGAAGCTCGCCTTGTAGCGCGGCGGGTCGGAGCGCAGCTCGGAGAAGGCCGGCAGGCTCACCGCCCGCACCGTGTTCGAGAACGCCCCCACGGGCCAGCCCGAGAGGTTGAAGGCCAGCACGTAGATGCCCAGCGCCTTGGGCCCGAGGACGTTGCCGATCACGGCGTAGTCGACGTTCATCACCGCGAAGACGACGATGCTGGCGCCCGCCAGCGGCAGCCCGAACAGCAGCAGGCGGCGGGCCATCGGCGCATCCCACGCCGGCTTGTAGCGCTTGGGGGCCAGCCAGAAGGTGAAGCCGAACAGCACGATGTTGCCGATCACCCGCGACCAGGCCAGGCTCCACGCCCCGAACCCGGCGGACGCCATGCCGACCGCCACGGCGGTCGTGACCACGAACGCCACCGTGTCGGCGATCAGCTTGCGGTCCTGGAGGAACTCCCGCTGCATGCAGGCCGACGGCGTGGCCGACAGGCCGGCGATGACGAGCGACAGGGCCAGCACCCGGATCGGCCCGGCCGCGGCCGGGGCGCCGAGGGCTGCGGCCAGCCACGGGGCCAGCAGGGCCATCAGCGCGGCGAGGCCGGCGCCGGAGGCGACCGAGACGGTGGTGACGACCGGCGCGATGCGGTCGACCTCCTCGCGGTCCTTGGCCTGGACGATGGCGACGCTGACGCCCAGCTCGCTGACGCTGATGACCACCGTGAGCACGACGAGCGCGGCGGCGAAGACGCCGAACTCGGACGGCGCGATCAGCCGGGCCAGGGCGACGCCGACGAAGAGCTGGCCGACACGACCGATGATCGTGTTGACCGTGCTCCAGGCGAGGCCCTTGCCGACCTTCTTGCCGAGGCTCGCCTCGGGCTTGTCCACGGTGGCGTCGACCATCAGATGCCCTGCAGCTTCCAGCGCAGCGTGCCCGCGTGGCCGCGCAGCCGGTGGGCCGCGCCGGTGACGAGCAGGGGCGGGAACCACGCCGAGCGGCCGGCGCCCAGGCGCTGACGCAGCCTCAGGCCCTTCCACTGGACCAGCTCGTGCGCCTGGGGGCAGGTCTCCTCGGCGAAGGCGACCAGCGCAGCGACCTCTTCGGTGCGGCCGCCGTCGACGGCCCGGCTGGCGCGCCACAGGGCCTGGCGGGCCAGGGCCCGGTCCACCCGCCACTGCGCGGCGGCGAACCGGCCGCCGTGCTCGGCGAAGAAGGCGTCGAAGGCGGCCTTGCGGTGGACCAGGTCGATCAGCGCGCTGTCGTAGGTGCTGCGCAGCATGCTGCGCGGGTGGACGCGGTAGATGGCCTGGGGCGTGCCCTTGACGTAGGCGATGTCGGAGACGGCGGCGATGCGCAGCCACAGCTCCAGGTCGCCGGTGTGGGGCAGGGCGGGCTTGTAGCCGCCCACGGCCCGGTGCACGGAGCCGCGCACGACCACCTCGGGCGACGAGATGACGTTGTACCCGGTCCGGCAGCGCCCCTCGATCCAGCGCCCACCGGGCCACACCGTCGTCCCCCGCCAGCGCCCGCGGGGCGTCGGCAGCGGCTTGTCGGACGGCGCGTAGAGCGGCCGGCCGTAGACCATGCCCACGCCGGGGTTGCGCTCCATGATCCCCGTGGCCCGGGCCAGGGAGCCGGGCGTCAGCAGGTCGTCGGCGGAGATGAGCACGATGAAGTCGCCGGTGGCCCACTCCAGGCCCTCGTTGTAGGTGGCGATGTGGCCGCGGTTGACCTCATGGCGCCGGACCTCGACGCGAGGGTCCTGCGCGGCCAGGCGGGCCGCCACCTCGGGGGTGTCGTCGGACGAGCAGTCGTCGATGACCAGCACGGACACGTCCACGCCGGGCTGGTCGAGGATGCTCGCCACGCAACGCGGCAGGAACTCCGCGTAGTTGTAGCAAGGGACGATGACGCTGACGGTGGGGGCCGCCCCCCCGGCCGCCATCAGCCGGTACTTCCCGCGGCCGCCGCCAGCACGGCGACGACGTGGTCCTGGTCGGGGGCCGTGAGCTCGTGGAACAGCGGCAGGATCAGCGAGTCGCGGGTCAGGCGCTCGGTCACCGGCAGCGAGGGTGCGGGGGCGTCCGCGTAGGCCGGCTCCAGGTGGCTGGCCATGATGCCACGCCTGGCGCTGACGCCCTCGGCCGCCAGCCGGGCCAGCAGCTCGTCCCGCCCGACCGGGAAGCCCTCGGGCAGGCACAGCCAGAACGACTGGAAGTTGGTGGTGCCCCCGGGCGGGTCGGCGGCTGTGATCGCACCGGCGAGGCCGTCCACCTCGGCCAGCAGCGCCTGGTAGCGGGCACCGAGCTCGCGGCGGCGGGCCACGATGGCGTCGAGCTTGGCCAGCTGCACCAGGCCCACGGCGGCCTGGATGTCGGTCATGCGGAAGTTGAACCCGGTCTCCAGGTACTGCTCCAGCACGGGGCCCTTCGCCTTGTGGCGTTCGGCCGCGCTCACGTTCATGCCGTGCTCGCGCAGGCGCCGGCCCCGCGCCGCCTGGGAGGCGTCGTCGGTGACCAGCATCCCGCCCTCGCCGGTGGTGATCACCTTGCGGGGGTGGAAGGAGAAGGCGGCCAGCGCGGCCCGGGCCCCGACCGGCTCGCCCTGCCAGGTCGAGCCGATGGCGCAGGCGGCGTCCTGGACGACGGCGATGCCCAGCGGGTCGCACAGGGCACGCACGCCGTCGATGTCGGCGGGGATGCCGCCCTGGTCCACCAGGATCACGGCCCGGGTGGCGGGCGTCAGCGCCGCCGCCACGGTCGCGGCGGTCATGTTGCCGGTGGCCAGGTCCACGTCGGCGAACACCGGGGTGGCGCCCACGTAGCGGGCGGCGTTGGCGGTGGCGATGAACGACAGCGAGGGGACGATCACCTCGTCGCCGGGGCCGACGCCCGCCAGCACCAGGGCCAGGTGCAGGCCGGTGGTGCACGACGACACGGCCACGGCCTCCAGGGCGTGGACGCGGGCGGCGAAGGCCGTCTCGAACTCGACCACGCGGGGGCCCTGGGCCACCCAGCCCGAGAGCACCGCGGCGGCCGCCGCGTCGGCTTCCTCCTGCCCCAGCCAGGGCCGCATGACCGGGATCACCGGCGAGCGACCCGTCTCGACCGCCGTCACCCTGCCTCCTCGTCGCGCTCGGTCTGCCACCAGTGCACCAGGCGGCGCAGGCCCTCGTCGAGATCGACCTCGGCCTCGAAGCCGAGCCGCTCCCGGGCCGCCGAGGTGTCGGCCAGCCGCCGGGACACGGGGTTGACCTTGCGCTCGGGGCCGTACTCGACGCCGAGGTCCGAGCCCATGACCCGCAGCAGGGCGTCCGCCAGGTCCCGCAGGCTGGATTCGGTGCCCGAGGCGATGTTGAACACCTCGTCGCTCACCGGCGCCACGGCGGCGGCGATGTTGGCCCGGGCCACGTCGTCGACGTACACGAAGTCCATGGTCTGCAGGCCGTCGCCCAGGATCAGGGGCGGCTGGCCGGCGGCGATGCGCTCCATCCAGCGCACCAGCACCTCGGTGTAGACGCCGAAGATGTCCATGCGCGGCCCGTAGACGTTGAAGTAGCGCAGGGCGACGTAGTCGAGCCCGGCCATGTCGTTGAAGCTCCGCAGCAGGCCCTCGTTGAACGCCTTGGCCGCGCCGTAGAGCGTCCGGTTGTCGTAGGGGTGCTGGCGCTCGGTGGTGGGGAACTCCTCGGCCAGCCCGTACACCGAGGCGGACGAGGCCACGACGGCCTTGCGGACGCCGGCGTCGACCGCGGCCTCGACGACGTTGAAGGTGCCATCGACCAGGACCTCCAGCGCCAGGCGAGGCTCTTCGGCGCACTGGGTGATGCGGATGGCGGCCTGGTGGAACAGGACGTCCACCCCGCTCATGGCCTTGGCGACGGTCTCGCGGTCGCGGATGTCGCCCTCGATCACCTCGACGCGCCCGCTGGCCTCGGCCGAGGCCAGGTTGGCCCGCCGGCCGCGCACGAAGTTGTCCAGCACGACGATGTCGACGTCGGTGCTGCGTGCCAGCCGGTCGGCGATGGTGGAGCCGATCATGCCGGCGCCGCCGGTGATGAGCACGCGCGCGCCGTCCAGGCTGGACGGAGCGAACTGGGGAGATAGTTCGGTCACTGGGCCTCCTCGGCCGAGTCGCGGTTCGGTTAGGAGAATGGGTTGTCGTAGATCAGTGGGCGGTCGGCAGCGGCACGAGGGCACCGCCGGCGTCGAGGCTCCGGCCCACGGCGTCGAGCACCTGGAGGACCCACAGCCCCGACTCGCCGCTGGTCGCGGCGGGCCTGTCCTCACGCACGGCGGCGATCATCTCACGGATGACGCCGCCCAGCGCCTCCGACTCGGGCAGCGCGGGGGCCACCATGTCACCGATGCGGTAGGAGATCAGCGTGTCCCGGCGGGCCTCGACGTTCATCGCGCCCGACAGCTCGACGCCCCGGTCGTGGACCGTGAGGCGCTGGGCCGGGTTCATGTCGTCCCACACCAGCATGCGGCGGGAGCCGCCGACGTGCATGGTGCGGACCTTGGTCGGGCTCAGCCAGTTCACGTTGACGTGCGCCATGCCCCCGTTCGCCAGCGGCATGGTCAGGTAGCCGACGCAGGCCCGCTCGGCCCCGATGGGGTCGGCACCGTGGGCGGCCACCGCCACCGGCCGGGCGTCGGCGGGCAGCACGAAGTCGAGGATCGACAGGTCGTGGGGCGCCAGGTCCCAGAACACGTCCACGTCCTGCTGGACCAGGCCCAGGTTGATGCGGATCGAGTCGATGTACTGGATGTCGCCCAGCTCGCCGCCCGCCACCATGTCCCGGATGTGGCGCACCGTCGGCGTGTAGCAGTAGGTGTGGTCGCACATGAGGACGAGGCCGGCGTCCGCCGCCACCTCGACCAGCTTGCGGCCGTCGTCCACCGAGGTGGCCAGCGGCTTCTCCACGATCACGTGCT
>DATBGF010000648.1:0-3146 GCA_036558145.1 Acidimicrobiales bacterium | reverse complement strand
GGTTGTTGGAGCGGGCCACCGCGACGGCCACGGGGGTGAGGGCGAGCGTGAGCCCGGCGATCAGGCCGGGCGCACGGCCCCAGGTGCGCCGGACCATCCACATCACCAGGGCGACGGCACCCGCCCCGGCCAAGGCGCTGGGGACGAGCAGCGACCAGCTGGAGTAGCCGAACACGCGGGCGCTCAAGGCCTGGATCCACAGCGCGAGCGGGGGCTTGTCGACGGTGATCCACCCGCCGGGATCGACCGAGGCGTAGGCGAAGTCGTGCCAGCTCCGGCTCATCGAGCGGACGGCGGCGGCGTAGTAGGTGTTGGCGTAGCCGTTGACGCTCAGGTTCCACAGGTTCAGGGCCAGCGCCACGGCGACGACCCCGATCTCGGGCGCGCGCCGCCTCAGGGCCATGCCGGCTCGGCCTTCCGGAAGATCCAGGCGGGCATGAGGAGGAAGCGCAGCGCCGTGCTGAGCACGCAGGCGACCAGGAGGAGCACGGCGAGGCTGGTCGTGGTGGCGCCGTCGACCGTGCGGGCCGCGGCGATGGCGGCGGTCGTCAGCGCCAGGCCGGCCAGGTGGACCGCGGCGGCGCGCCCCCACTCCCGCCGGCGGCTCGATGACTTGCGGCGGCCGAAGGTCCAGGCGCGGTGGGCGCTGGTGTTGGCGACCATCGTGGCCGTCAGCGCCGAGGCGTTGGCCGCGTAGTCGCCGAGCGGGCCGCGCAGCGCCAGGAACAGGACGAAGTAGGCGATCGTCGACAGGGCGCCGACGGTGGCGAAGGTGACCAGCTCTCCGCCAGTGCCGGCCGGCACCGGGCGGCGCTCCAGCCCGGTCAGGTCGAGGTCGGGGCGGCCGGTCCAGAAGGCGAAGGCGACCCGGCGGATCCCGCGGAGGTCGTCGAGGGCGGTGCGGACCACCTTGACGCGGCTGTCGGGGTCATCGACCCAGTCGACGGGGATCTCGGTGATCCGGAACCCGTTGCGCTCCGCCAGGAGCAGGAGCTCGGTGTCGAAGAACCAGGCCTCGTCGGCGATCCAGGGCAGGAGCCGCTGCGCCACGTCGGTCCGCACGGCCTTGAAGCCGCACTGGGCGTCGCGGAACCGGGTGCGGAAGACCAGCCGGAGCAGCCGGTTGTAGCTGCGGGACACGATCTCACGGCGAGGTCCCCGCACGACCCTCGCCCCGGCGGCCAGGCGGGAGCCGATCGCCATGTCGGAGTGGCCCGAGACCAGCGGGGCCACCAGCGGGAGCAGGGCCCGGAGGTCGGTGGACAGGTCGACGTCCATGTAGGCGACGACCGTGGCGTCGCTGCGCGACCAGGCGGCCCGCAGCGCTCGTCCCCGGCCCGGGGCGTCGAGGCGCAGCGCGTCGACCTGGTCGTCCAGGGCGGCGAGCTTGCCGGCCTCGGTCCAGGTGGCGTCGGTCGAGGCGTTGTCGACGATCGTGATCCGCCACGTGAACGGGAAGCCGGCGGCGAGGTGCTGGGTGAGGCGGCCGATGCTGCGGGCGAGCTTGGCGGCCTCGTTGTGGACAGGGACGACGATCTCGAGCAGTGGGGGACCTGCCACCACGGCCGCAGCCGCGGGGACGGGACTGCCCGAGATCGTCATGGACAGGGAGCATCAGGCCGGGACTTCGGCGGCTCCTGCGGGCTGGTTGCGGGTTTCCTGGGAGCGGTCCGGGGCCGGGAGGACGACGCGGACGGTCGTGCCGGTCCCCACTGCGGTGTCGAGGCGGACCTCCCCGTGATGGGCGGCGACGATGCTCCGCACGATGGCCAGGCCGAGCCCGGACCCGGTCCGGGCGCGCGACCGGTCGGCCCGCCAGAACCGGTCGAAGGCCCGGGCGGCGGCGTCCGGGGCCATGCCGGGGCCGTCGTCGCGGACGCTGAGCAGCGCGACGTCGCCGCGGCGCTCGGCCCGCACCTCGACGGTGGTGGCGGCGTCGGTGTGGACGAGCGCGTTGGACAGGAGGTTCGCCAGCACCTGCCGCAGCCGGGCCTCGTCGCCCTCCACCTCGACCGGCTCGGGTGCGTGCAGCGCCACCTGGCGCGACGGGTGGGTGGCCGAGGCGTCCAGCACGGCGTCGGCGGCCAGGGCGGCGAGGTCGACAGGCTCGCGGGCGAGGGCCCGGCCCTGGTCGAGACGGGCGAGCAGCAGGAGGTCCTCGACCAGCCCCCGCATGCGGGCGCTCTCCTGGCCGATGCGGCGCATGATGTCGTCGAGCTGGTCGGGATCGACCGCGCCCTCGCGCCAGAGATCGGCGAACCCGCCGATGGCGGCGACCGGGGTGCGCAGCTCGTGGGACGCGTCGCCCACGAACTGGCGCAGCTTCGCCTCGGTGGCGGCCTGCTCGTCGAGCATGACGTTGAAGGCGCGGGCGAGGTGGTGCGCCTCGGTCCCCGGGGCCCCGCCGTGGACGCGCCGCGAGCGGTCGCCGCGGGCGATCGCGTCCGCGACCTCCGTCACCTCGGCGATGGGCCGGAGGCCGAGCCGCAGCAGCCACCACCCGGCTGCCGCCATCGCCACCGCCACGGCGACCCCGGCGGCCAGGATGGCCACGGTCGTGCGCCGGGCCGTGGCGTCGACGCGGTCGAGCGGCACGGCCACGAGGACCTGCGATCCGTCGTGCGCCGGCAGGACCATGGCCCGCCACGATCCCGAGCCGGTCAGCGATCCGACCGTGGCCACCTCGGGCTCGCCGGGATCCGTGCCCGGCCCCGGCGCGTCGGGCTCGCGGCCCGACGTCGCCGAAGGCATGGCGACGACCTGCCGGGCGCCGGCGTCGAGGCGGGCGACGTAGAGGTCGCTGAGGGGCGACCCCTCGGGTGCCGGCTCGTCGCGCCGGGGTGGGACCAGGCCCGACGCCATGCCCATCGCGGGCCCCGCGGCGGCGCGCAGCTGGCGGTCGACCTCGTCGACCTGCGACGCCCGGACCGTGCGGGGCAGCAGCACGCCGACCGCGACGAGCACGGCGAGGACGATCCCCCCGGCGACGCCCAGCCGCGTGCGGAGCGTCACTTGGCCTGGAGGCGGTAGCCCAGCCCGCGGACGGTGTGGATCAACCGGGTCCCTTCGGCGCCGTTCGCGCCGTCGCGATCAATCTTGCGCCGCAGCGACGACACGAAGGTCTCGACGACGGTGGACTCGCCGTC
>DATBGF010000647.1:0-7385 GCA_036558145.1 Acidimicrobiales bacterium | reverse complement strand
GAGGCGACCGCGGCCCACGGCCAGCAGGTCGATCCCACCGCCGCCACGGCCGCGCTGCGGGCGGTCGTCGCCGAGCCCGACGCCCTCGCCGACCTGCAAGCCGTCCGGCTGGTCGACACCCCGGCCACCGGCGGGTTGGGCGTGGCCTTCGCGGGCAGCGGCCCGGCCGCTCCGGCGCCGCCCAAGGAGCGTCCCCCTAAGCATGCCGCCGCCCCCAAGGCCAAGTCCTCCAAGTCCTCCAAGTCCTCCAAGGCCGCGAAGCCGGAGCCCGAGCCGCCGGAGCCGGAGGTGGACCCGGCCCTGCTGCAGGCGGCGCGCCGCGAGGTCGGCTCGGCCGAGCGGGCGCTGCGCACGGCGACCAACGCCGCCCGCCGGACGGCCGAGAGCGCGGTCGAGGTCGAGGAGCGGGCGGCCGCAGCCCGGCGCCGCGCCGACGAGGCGGCGCAGGCCGAACGGGACGCCGAGGCCCGCCTGGCCGCGGCCCAGGACGCGCTCGCCGCCCTGGAGGGTCAGAGCTCGCGGCGGTAGGCCTCCAGCCGCTCGACCAGCTCGTGGGGGTGGGCCAGCGCGGGCAGGTGGCCCCCGTCCATCTCGTCGGGCACGATCCCCAACCGCTCCCGCACGACACGGCGCTGGAACTCGGCCGGGAAGAACCGGTCGTCCCGGCACAGCAGGAACCGGGTGGGCACGTCGGGCCAGGCGGCCAGCGGCCACGGCTTCTCGAACGGCGTGCCGGACTGGTCCTTGAGGTGCCCCACCGACTCGGCCTGCACCTCGGCCGGGACGTCATGGAGGAACAGCTCGACCGGGTCGTCACCCCATCCCGACGCCTCCCGGGCCTCGGCGTGGCGGGTGTTGACCCACCAGTCGCCGCCCGACTCGCCGGGGACGGGGACCATGGCCGCCACCAGCACGATCAGGTCCACCGGGACCCGGTCGGCCACCAGCGGGGCGGTGAGGCCGCCCATCGACTGGGCCACGAGGATCAGGTCACGGCGGTCGCCGATGGCGTCCACCACCACGTCGGTGTACTCCTCCAGCCCGGCGGCGTCGTCGTCGGCGGGGAGATCGACGGCGACCACGTCGTGGCCCAGGGCCTCGAGCTCGGGGGTGACGAGGTGCCAGTACCAGGAGGTCGAGCCGGCGCCGTGGATCAGCACGTAGGTAGCCATGCAGGTGAGACGCCCGCCGCGCCCGGGACTAATCGGTGGGCGCGCCGAACAGCGCCGCCACCACCGGCTCGGCCCCGGGCGGCGCCGTCACCTCCAGCCCCATGCCGCGGGCGTCGAAGGTGAGCGCGAACGAGTAGAAGGCGCAGCAGCCCTGCTCGGCGGCCACGAGACGTGCGAGGTCCTCCACCGCCACTGACTCGTCGAACTCGATGCGCAGGCCGCCGCCGAGCAGCGGTGTGCGGGACCGCACCCGGGCCAGCGTCGTGCGCCAGTCCTGGAAGCGGGCGGGCCGCTCGCCGATGGTCAACGTGCAGGCGATGTCGGGCTCGGGCTGGGACGTGACAGCGAGGCAGGCGCAATCCGCGTCGCACGGTCCGTCCACCGGCACGCCCGCCAGCGCGGTGGCCGCGGTGCGCAGCTGGGCGCTGAACGCGGACAGCTCGGCCACCTGGCGCTCGGCCGCGGCCAGCTTGTCCGTGACCAGGGCGTGGAAGCGCCGCTGGACCGGGCCGCAGCGCTCGTCGTCGGCGATGGCCACCAGGTCGGCGATCTCCTCCAGCGTGCAGCCGAGCTGCTTGGCCCGGGCCACGAAGGCCAGCCGCGTCAGCGTGATGTCGTCGTAGAGCCGGTAGCCCGCGTCGCTGCGGCCGGCCGGCGGGACCAGCCCGATGTCCTCGTAGTAGCGCAGCGCCGAGGCCGAGAAGCCGCTGCGCTCGGCCACCTCACCGATCGTGTACGTGCTCACGAACCCACGCTAAACCTTCGAGCCGGGTTGAAGGTCAAGGGGCGCGAGACTTGTCGGACATGAAGATCCCCAAGCCGTCGGAGGCGGACCGGGCCCGGTTCGGCGAGCTGGTCCCGGACGAGGTGGGCGTGGAGGCGAAGCCCATGTTCGGCAACCTCGGCGCCTTCGTGAACGGCAACATGTTCATGGGCCTGTTCGGCGAGCAGATCGGGGTCAAGCTGCCCGACGAGGAGTCCCGCGCCCGGCTGCTGGCCGTGCCCGGCACCGGCCCCTTCGGGCCCGAGGACCGGCCGATGGGCGGCTACGTAACCCTGCCGGGCGACTGGACCGCGGACGAAGCCGCCCCCTGGGTGGCCGAGGCCCTCGCCGCCGCGGGCGAGCTCCCGCCCAAGCTGCCCAGGTCCAAGGCCCGCAAGCAGGCCTAGAGGCGCGGGTCGACGGGCTCGCTCTCCAGGGCCAGCACGCCGAACACGCACTCGTGGACGCGGTGCAGCGGCTCGCCTGCCACGAATCGCTCCAGCGCCTCGATGCCCAGCGCGAACTCCCGCAGGGCCAGGGACCGCTTGTGGCCGAGGCCGCGGGAGCGCAGCCGGTCCAGGTTGGCGCCGGCCGTGTACTCGGGGCCGTAGATGATGCGCAGGTACTCGCGGCCCCGGCACTTGATCCCGGGCTGGACGAGGCCCAACGGGGCCTGGTGGACGACGTCGAGCGGCTTGACCACCATGCCCTCGCCGCCGGCCGCGGTGAGGTCCTCCCACCAGGCCACGGCCGCGGCCTCGGCGCCGGGATCGTCGAGCGCCACGGTAAGCGACGCCGTGGCCCGGAACGTGCCGGGATCGGCGTCGGCCAGCCGGCGGGCCACGTCCAGGTGCCAGGGGTGCGGGGTCAGAGCGTGCACCCGGCCCTCCCCCGCCAGCACCTGGAACGGCGCCAGCCGCAGGTCGTCCACCGACGAGACCGGCCAGCAGTAGCGGCGGTAGGCGTCCACGAACGCGTCCGCCATGGCCCGCCGGTCCCGGGTCCGACCGGCCAGGTCGCCGGCGTCGACGCCGCGGGCGACCGCCGCGTCCAGGACCGCCTGCTCGGCCGCCAGCGTGGCCGTGGCGGCCGCGCCCACCGCCGCGTACTGGCGGCGCAGCAGGTCCTCGGCCTTGGCCGACCACGGCAGCAGCTCGGCGTCGAGGACCAGCCAGTCGCTGCCGAGCTCGTCCCACAGCCCGGTGGCGTCGAGGCCGGCCCGCACCTTGGCGAGCAGCGCCCGCTCCTCGTCCTCGCCGTCGAGGAAGCGCCGCCCGGTGCGGGTGGTGACGATCCCGGCCGCCCCGCCGCCCTCGACGCCGAAGCGGCGGGCCGCCACGCCCGGGTCGCGGCAGACGACCACCACGGCGCGCGAGCCCATGTGCTTCTCCTCGCACACCACCTGCTCCACGCCGTCGCGGCGGAACCAGGCGAACGCCTCGGCCGGGTGCTCCAGCAGGCCTTCGACCGAGGTCGTGGCGGTGGGCGCCATCGTGGGCGGCAGGTACACGAGCCAGCGGGGGTCGGCGGCGAAGCGGCTCATGACCTCCAGCGCCGCGGCGGCGTTCTCCTCCCGGACGGTGACCGTCTGGTGGAGGCGGGTCGCCACGATCCGCTTGCCGAGCACGTCGCCCAGGTCCAGCTCGACCCCGGTCAGCCCACCACCGTCCGCGGGCACGGGTGGCGCGAGGGGCCGGACCGGCTCGCGGTAGATCCGGGCCGCGGCCACCGAGACCAGCTCGCGCTCGGGGTAGCGCAGTGCGGTCAGCCGGCCTCCGAACACGCAGCCGGTGTCGATGCAGATCGTGCGGTTGAGCCAGGTCGCCTCGGGCACGGGCGTGTGGCCGTAGACGACCGTGGCCGCGCCGCGGTAGTCCTCGGCCCACGGGTAGCGCACGGGCAGGCCGAACTCGTCGGTCTCGCCCGTCGTGTCGCCGTAGAGGGCGAAGGCCCGCACCGCGCCCGAGGCCCGGCCCTGCATGTCCTCGCGCAGGCCGGCGTGGGCCACGACCAGCCGGCCATCGTCGAGCATGTAGTGGCTGACCAGGCCGTCGATGAACCTGACGACCTGGTCCCGGAGCTCCGGAGGCTCGGCCCCCAGCTGGGCCAGCGACTCGGCCAGCCCGTGGCCGGTCGTGACGTTGGCGCCCCGCAGGGCGCGCAGCAGCTTGGCCTCGTGGTTGCCGGCGATGCACAGGGCGTCGCCGGCGGCCACCATGCCCATGGCCAGGCGCAGCACCGCGGGCGTGGCCGGGCCCCGGTCCACCAGGTCGCCCACGAACACGAGCTTCCGGCCGGCGGGGTGGCGGGCGCCGGTCCCGTCCTCGTCCAGCTCGTAGCCCAGCTCGCCGAGCAGCGCGGCCAGCTCGTCGTAGCAGCCGTGGACGTCGCCCACGATGTCGAACGGGCCGTGGTCGGCGCGCCGGTCGGTCCACAGGGGCCGGCGCTCGATGGTGGCGGCCTCGATGGCCTCGACGCCGGTCAGGTAGTGGACCCGGTGGAAGCCCTCCTTGCGGATGGCGTTCATGGACCGCCGCAGCTCCCGGCGCTGGTTGCGCAGCACGTGGGCACCGAAGTCCCGCTCCTCGCGGGACGCGTTGCGCTCGGCGCAGACGGCCTCGGGCACGTCGAGCACGACGGCCACGGCCAGCGTGTGGTGGCGCTTGGCCAGGGCGAGCAGGGCCTGGCGGGCGTGGCGCTCGACGTTGGTGGCGTCGATCACGGTGAGCCGCTGGGCGTCCATCCGCTGGGCGGCGATGAAGTGGAGGACCTCGAACGCGGCCTTGGTGGCGCTCTGGTCGTTCTCGTCGTCGGACACCAGGCCGCGGCAGAAGTCGGACGAGATGACCTCGGTGCGCCGGAAGTGGCGGGCCGCGAACGTCGACTTGCCCGACCCGGACACGCCCACCAGCACGACCAGGCTCACCTCGGGGATGTCGAGGGTCGTCACCGGCGGAACACCGCCATCTGGGTGGGCGCGCCGTGCTCGGCGTCCTCGGGGCCGATCCCGTGGTGCTCGACCGTGTACCCGTGGCGGGCGGCCACGCCGGCGGCCCACTCCCCGAGCTCGGCCCGGGTCCACTCGAAGCGGTGGTCCCGGTGGCGCAGGTCGCCCGCGGGCAGCCCGGGGAACAGCACGTTGTACTCGGCGTTGGGCGTGGTCAGGACCACGGTGGCCGGGCGGGCGTGGGCGAACACCACGCTCTCGAACGCGCCGAGGCGGCCCGGATCGAGATGCTCGACCACCTCGACGACCGTGGCGACCTCGTAGTCCGCCAGGCGCGCGTCCCGGTAGGTGAGGCCGCCCTGGACCAGCTCGACCCGCTCCCGTTGGCGCGGCGCCATCGTGTCGAGGTGGAGGCGCCGGGCGGCGGCCTCCAGCGCCCGGTGGGACACGTCGAGGCCGAGGACGCGCTCGACCCGGGTGTCCCGCAGCAGCCGCGCCACCAGGCGGCCGTCGCCACAGCCGAGGTCGGCGACGCGGCGGGCGCCGGCCGCCACGACCTGGTCCACCACCGCGGCCAGGCGCTGGTCGGCCAGGCTGATCGGCCGCTCGACGGCCTCCTCCTCGCGGTCCTGCTCGGCGTCGGCCTCGTCCGGGTCCCCGGCCACACCGTCGTCGCCGGCCAGCAGGCGGGCCAGCGCATCGCTGGTGAGGCGCCGGTCGTGGCGCAGGTAGCGGCGGGTGATGAGCTCGCGCTCGGGGTGAGCGGCCAGCCAGTCCCCGGCCCGCCGCAGCAGCTTCTCCACCTCAGCGGGACCGACCCAGTAGTGCTTGTCGTCGTCGAGCACCGGCAGCAGGACGAACAGGTGCTCCAGCAGGTCGCGCAGCCGGATCGTCGCGGCCAGGCCCACGTCGAGGTAGCGGCTGTCGCCCCAGGCCGGGAACGTCGGGTCGAGCGGGAGGGGCGTGGCCGTGACGGCGTAGCCCAGGGGGTCGAACAGGCGGTGGAGCAGCGCCTCGCCGCCCCGGACCGGCACGACCGGCAGGTGGGCCTCCAGCGGGATCGCTTCGTCGGCCAGCTCCGGGCGCTCGCGGCTGCGGCCGCCCAGCGCGCTGCCGAGCAGGCTGTTGAGCGCCACCGACAGGAACGACGAAGCGGCGTAGGGCCGGTCGTTCACGTACTCGGCCAGCGAGCCCTGGGCGCCCCGCGGCCCGCCCTTGCGCCCCCGCACCAGCCCGACCGGATCGACCTCGACCACCAGGGCGGCGGTGCAACGCTCGGCGGTCGCCTCCGGGTACACGACGTGGGCGCGGCCGAACGCCAGGTCCTTGCTGTGCACCCGGTCGGGGTGCTTGTGCAGCAAGAAGCCGAGGTCGGTGGCGGGCTCGTGGGTCGTGGTCAGGGTGAGCAGCATCGGGCCACCGATCTTTGACCATCTCGCCCTGCCCTGCGTGCGATTTCGCCGGCTACCCCTGGGCGGCCGTCGTGATGCGGCGCAGGCGCAGGCCGCCGAGCGCGACCAGCGCGAGGGTCATGGCGGCCAGGACGACCAGGGCGGGGGCGACGTGGGCGAGGCCGTCGCCGTCGACGCCCACGTCACGCAGCGCCTCCAGCGCCCAGGCGTGGGGCGTCAGGTGGCCCGCCCGGGCCAGCGTGGGGCCGACGAGCTCGAGCGGCCACAGGCAGCCGCCCAGCATGGCGAGCACGAACGCGATCGGGCCCGCCACCGTGGCGCCCATCTCCGGGCTCGGCAGGAACGTGGCCACGGCCACCGACAGCCCGGCCGCGGCTGCGGCGAGCATGGCCACCACCAGCAGGAACGCGGGCCCGTCCGCCCAGGTCACCCCGAACAGCAGCCATCCGGCCCCCAGCATCAGGCCGGCCTGGACGAGGGCGTAGGACGCCATCCCCAGCCCGTAGCCGGCCGCCAGCGCCCCGGTGGACGCGGGCGTCGTGCGGGCCCGGGCCAGGACGCCGAGCTGGCGCAGGTCGGCCAGCGCGCCCGCCCCGCCCACCGTGTTCAGGAACACGAACAGCACGAGCGTGCCGGAGATGGCCCACGCGGTGTTCAGCCGGCGCCGCTCGGCGGCACTGCCGGCGTCGTCGGCGGGCGGGCCGGGGGCGCCCGCCAGCGCGCCGGTCCCCGCCGCCATCACCGTGGCCGCCGGGGCGCCCGGCTCCAGCGCCCGGCCGACCTCGACCGCCGCCGCGGTCCGGGCCACCGCCGACTCGACCACGGCCCGCACGCCCGAGGGCGCATCGATCCCCGGCGGGCCCAGCAGCTCGACCCGCCCGGGGCCCTCGGCCACTCCGGCGCCGGCGGGCACGACCACGCCGGCCGCCACCTCCCGGCGCCGGATGGCCGCGGCCAGGCCCGCCCGGTCGTCGTAGCGGACGACGTCGACCACGCCCCCGGCCGCCAGCCGGCCCACCAGGTCCTCGGCCACCGGATCACCCACGGGGACGACGACACCGACCCGCGAGTAGTCGGCGGTGTAGACGCCC
>DATBGF010000646.1:0-12016 GCA_036558145.1 Acidimicrobiales bacterium | reverse complement strand
GGACAGGTGCCACAGGGCGCGGTCGTGGCGCCCCGCCTCGGCGGCGGCGTCGGCCAGCGCCCGGTGCAGGTTGCGCTGGCTGGCGATGTCCAGGAGGTGGAGCACGGCGGCCCGGACCAGCGGGTGGCGCCAGTGCACCTTGCCGTCGACCAGCTCGATCACGCCTGCGGTCTCCGCCGCGGCCAGGTCGTCCAGCCGGCCGCCCACCATCCCCAGCGTGCTGGCGACCACGGCCACGTCGTCGTCGGCCTCCAGCGCCGCCGCGCCCAGCGCGGTGAGCGTGGCCGGCGGCAGCTTGGCCAGCTGGGCCCCGAACGAGTCGACCAGGCGCTCGCCGATCGGCAGGACGGCGGGCAGCGGCGACGCCCCGGTGCGCTGCCGGGGTTGCAAGGCGCGGCCGGCTTCGATGAGGGCCAGGGGATTTCCCCGGGTGAGCTCCCAGCACTGGCCGGCCACCACCTCGTCGACGCCCCCGTCCTTCAGCAGGTCGATGGCCGCCGCCTTGGGCAGTCCGCCCAGGGTCAGCCGCCGGAAGTCGGTGCGGTCGAGCAGGCAGGGCAGGCCCGTGCGATGGGCGAAGAGGAACCCGACCCGGTCGGCCTCGCAGCGGTGGGCCACGAAGACCAGCGACTCCAGGCTGGACTGGTCGATCCACTGGGCGTCGTCCACGGCCACCAGCACCGGCGCGTCCTCGGCCGCGGCGGACACCAGTGCCAGCGTGGCGCCATGGACGGCCAGCAGCCGGCCCTCGGCGTCCACCAGGCCCAACGCGCCCTGCAGCGCCCGGGCCTGGCTGGGATCGAGGTCGTCGAGCCGGTCGAGCAGGGGGCGCACCACGGCCGACAGGCCACTGAACGCGAGGCCCTTCTCGAACTCGACCCCGGTGGCCCGCAGCACGGTGAACCCCCGGGCGCGGGCCTCGCGGATCGTCCAGTCCACCAGCGCCGACTTGCCCAGGCCCGCCTCGCCGGAGAGGACCGTGACCTGCGAGCTCGCGGTGGCGACGGCGTCGAGCATCCCGCCCAGCGAGACCAGCTCGTCGTCGCGCCCGACAGGCCGTTCCACCGTGGTGATCGTCCGCTGCTCGATGACCATCCCTGAGCCCCCACCCTAGGCGTTCGGCCACGGCGATCTACCGCGCTCCCCAGGGTCGTTACGGGGCTCGATCGTACGCCAACTGCAACAGTGTGTAACAGAGGGGTCTTGCACAGTTGTGCAAACCAGGCATTCACCCGGTGCACAGCTCCGGGACCCCGTCGCAGGATGGCGGCCGGCTGGTGAGAGCGTCGGACCATACCCCCTTCGGCCTCCACCGGCCCCCCTCTCGAAACATCCTTCGGATCGGCGGAAGATGCAGTCCACCCAGGAGCGCACAACCGAGATCGCGCTGTGCTGCGCGCTCACCTGCGTCGCAGGTGCGGTGTACGCGGACTTCTTCTCGGGCTGGCACTTCCTGGTGCCCGTGATCGCCGGCGCGCTTCCCCCCGCGCTGGTCGTGTCCGCCACTGCGGCCCGGGGCTGGCGGCCCGGCCGCAGTGCGGCACTCGCCCTGGTCCTCATGCCGCTCGCCGGCGCGGCCCTCGTGTACGCCCTGCCCGAAGCCGGCGTGTCCGGGATCGGCCAGGCGCTCACCACGTTTCGCGACGGCGCCGGCGAGGGCTGGTCGGCGATGCTCAACGCCGGCCTGCCCGCCGACCTGCGGGGCGAGCTCGTCGTCACCCCGTTCGTGCTGAGCTGGCTCGCGTGCGTGGCCTCGGCCCTCCTGGCCGTCCACACCGAAGGGCCGATCGTCCCCCTCGGCCCTCCCACCCTGGCGCTGGTGGCGGCGCTGGCGCTCACCGGGTCCCACGCCCGGCACCAGCTCGCCGTCGCCCTCGCCTTCCTGCTCGTTGCGCTCGCTCTCATGCTCGTGCGGGCCAACCGCGTGGTCTCCGCTGCCCTGTCCGAGGCCCTCGGCAGCCCCGGCAGCTCCCCCGACGGCCGCGGGGACCACGCAATCTCGCCGAACGCGGCCCGGCTCCACACCCCGGCCGGCCGGGTCGCGTTCGGTGTCCCACTCGTCGTGGGGATCGCGGTTGCGAGCCCGCTGGCCGCTGGCGCCCTCCCGCCTGCGCGCGGCGACCGGCTGGACCCCCGCGATCTCCGCGGCGAGCGACTCCAGATCGACGATGCGCTGAGCCCGCTCGTCCTGTTGAAGTCGCAGCTGAAAGCGGACTCACCACAGCCGCTGTTCCGCATCACGATCGAGGCCGCCGACGGCGAGGCGCCCGATCGGGTGCGGACGGCGGCGCTGGACGCCTATGACGGCGCCCTGTGGACCACGGCGGGCGACTACCGGCGAGCGGGGAGCGAGCTGCCGGGCGACGCGGTGCTGGGGCACGTGCCGCCCGGGAACACGGTCCGCCAGAGCATCACGATCCTCGGTCTGGAGGGCCCGTTCCTCCCCGCCGCCGGCCGTCCGCTCCGCCTCCACGGCCACCTGGACGAGGCCGCCATCGGCTTCGACGCCGGCGCCGGCACGCTGGTGTCGGCCCGCACCCACCTGCGGGGCCTCAGCTACGACCTCGACAGCGCGGTCGAGGCCCCCGGCGACGACCAGCTGCTTGCCGCCACCCCCGGCTCCGACCCGCGGCTCGACGCGCTGCGGGCGACGCCCCCGGACCTACCCGCCAACCTGGCCACGCTGGCCCAGACGTGGACGGCCGAGGCGCCGTCGCGGGTGGGCGAGCTGCTCGCGCTGCGCGACAGCATCCGGGCCATCCGCTACGACGACTCGGTCGACGCCGAGCCCGGCCACAACTACGACGCGCTCGAGCGGGTGCTGCTGGGCGACGAGTCCGAGCGCGAGGGCTACGCCGAGCAGTTCGCGGCCGCCTTCGCGGTGCTGGCCCGCACCCGGGGGTTCCCCACCCGGGTGGCGACCGGCTACCTGCTCCCCGATCCCGGCCCCGACGGCGTCATCACCGTCACCGAGGCCGACGCCCATGCCTGGCCCGAGGTCTACTTCGACGACCTGGGCTGGGTCCCGATCGAGGCCACCGGGCACCGCAGCGAGTCCGCTCCGGAGCCCGATGACGTCCAGGCGCCCCCTGGCCGGCCCAGCAACGCACCGAGCGACGCCTCCCAGGCAAGTCCGCCCGTGCCGCCGGCCGTGGTCGAGGCGACCGTGGACGGCGAGAGCGAGGGCGGAGGCGGGGGCGTGCTCGCCCCGGCGGCCGCCGGCGGGATGGCGGCCTGCCTCGCTCTCGCAGGCCTCTTCTTCCTGCCCGCGGCGGCGAAGAGCGTGCGCGCTTCCCGCCGCCGCCGGGCAGAGCCTGCCTCCGCCCGGGTCCTCGGGGCCTGGCGCGAGACCCTCGACCGGCTCGTCGAGCTCGGCGTGCCGGTCGCCTCCTCCCTCACCGCCTCCGAGGTCGCCCAGCGGGCCCGGGCCAGGTTCCCCCAGGGGGCCTCGGCCGTGGGCCAGCTGGTCCCGCTGGTGGCGGTGGCCGTGTACGCGCCCTTCGAGCCCGAGGGCGCGGCGGCAGATCACGCCTGGCGCCTTGCCAGCGACGCCCGGTCGTCCCTACGGCGAGGGATCGGCCCGGGGCGCCGGCTGCGGGCCATGGTGGACCCCCGGCCGTTGCTCGGCCCTGGACGCCAGGTTCGGCGCGCCGGCCGTGTGCAGATCGCAACCCCCACCGCGGTCGCCACGGTCGGCAGCGCCGGCTCCCATGAGGCCCTGTAGGTGGCCCGCTCGAGCGGCCGCCCCCGGGCGGTCGCACTGCGACTCGGCGCGGCGCTCGTGGGCTTTTCCCTGCTGGGAGTCGCAGTGGCACAGGGCGAGGCGGACCCTCCGGCCGAGCTCGACCTGCACGGCGGTGGCGCCTGGGTGGCGTCCTCGACGGTGGGCCAGCTCACGTTGATCGACGGCGGCACGGCCGAGGTGGCGGCCCGGGTCCAGGTGGCCGGGACGCCCACCGACCTCGGCGCCGTGCAGGCCGGGACCGTCGGCTACGCCCTCGATCGGGCGCAGGGGACGATGCGGCGCGTCGACCCGGCCACGTTCGTGGCCGCGGCGCCGGTCGAGGTCATCGAGGGGGCCCGGGGCGGCCTGACGGCCCATCCCAGTGGCGACGTGGTCTACGTGGTGGACCACGAGCGGGGGCGGGTGGCGGTGGCGGACGCCCGGTCGCTGTCCGGCCTGCGGGGCGAGGTCCAGTCGCTGGCGGAGGCGGTCGGCTCCAGCGTGGTGGACCGGTCCGGCCGGCTGTGGGCGCTGGGCGCCACCACCGGCGACATCACCTGGTTCGACGGGGTGGAGCGCCACACCCGCCGCGGCGCCGTGGCCGACCCGGCCCACGCCGAGCTGGTCGTCGTCGACGGAAGGCCCGCGCTGGTCGAGCGGGCCGGGCGGACCGTGCGTGCCCTGCGCGACGACGGCGGGTTCGGGGCGGGGTCGTGCCTGGAGATCGAGCCGTCGGACACCTCGGTCCGGGTGGCGGGCTCGGACGGCGGGCGGCGGCTCTTCGTGGTCTCGGGCGACGACGGCGTGCTGCGGGTCAGCGACCTGGCCTCGGGCGAGTGCGGCGCGCTGGTGATCGACATCGCCGAGCCCGGCTCGGACCTCGGCGCCCCCCAGGAGGCGCGGGGCCGGGTGTTCGTCCCCGACTACAGCCGCGGCGTGGTCGTCGTGGTCGACCTGGAGACGCGCGCGGTGAAGACCACCGGCGTGCTGGTGGCGCCGGGCACCGAGTTCGAGCTGTTCGACAAGGACGGGATCGTCTTCTACAACGACCCCGGCAGCGAGCGGGCCGGCGTGGTGCGCCTGGACGGCACGTTCGCCGCGGTGCAGAAGTACGACCCCGAGCGCCCGGGCGGCGGGGTCGTGCCGCAGGACGGGCGCGACCAGCCGGCGGGCACCGGCGAGGGCCTGGGCGGGCCCGGCGCGGGCGGCGGCGACGAGCACGCGGATGCGCCGGACCAGCCCGGCGACGAGCCGGACCAGGCGGACGAGCACGACACCGGCGAGGACGCGCAGGACGTGCCGGATCCGGGGGAGACCCCGGACCCGGGGGTCACGGAGCCGGAGGGTGGTGGACCGTCAGCCCCGCTCGATCCCGGCTCCGTGCCCCCGGATCCCGGCGTCGCCCCGGGCGGCCGGCAGACCCCGGGCACGCAGCTGGAGATCCGGGCCACCGCCCTGGCGGCCGAGATCGGCGAGTCGATCGACATGTCGGTGCACCCCGTGGCGTCGGGCGAGACGGTCACGGACGTGACCTGGGACTTCGGCGACGGTGCCACCGACTCCGGCACCAGCACGTCGCACGCCTGGGACGGGGCGGGCACGTTCCGGGTCCGGGTCCAGGGCACCCTGGGCTCGGGCCCGACGGCCACCGGGATCGCGGACTTCGTGGTGCGGCCCCCGACCCCGGTGGCCCTGCACGCCGACTTCAGCTTCGCTCCCGGCACCGGGGTGACCCAGAGCCCGGTCACCTTCACCGACCTGTCCCAGGGCGGGCCCACGTCCTGGGCCTGGACGTTCGAGCGGGCGATCGGCCCGGCCACCTCCGCCCTGCCCTCCCCGCCCCCGCAGACGTGGGGCTTCGCCGGCACCTACACCGTGACCCTGGAGGTCCGCCGGGGCAGCGAGCGCGACACCGCGGTCCGCCAGATCACGATCGACGACCCGCCGCCGGGCCTGCCGGTGGTCACCGACATCGTGTCGACCGACGGCCCGCCCTACGACGACCAGACCGACTACACGTTCTTCGCCCACCACGTGTCCGAGCCCGTCGACCGGTGCACCTACACGTTCGAGGGGAGCGACGTCGACTGCGTCGCCGTCCCCAGCCACGGGACGACGATGCTGCAGGGCACCCACCGCTTCCCCGCGGGCCGCCACACCATCCGGCTCACGGTCGAGGGCCCCGGCGGGACCACGGTCAGGACCCTCACCATCGACGTGGACCCGCTGGTGGCGCCCACGGCCCGCGTCACCGTGTCCGGCGCGGTGCCCAACGGCGGGACCTGGTCGTCGCTGGAAGGCATGCCGGTCACCTTCGACGGCAGCGGCACCACGGGCACGTTCACCCGCCTCGACTGGACCGACCTGGTCACCGGGGCCACCGCCACCGGTCCGACGTGGACGCCCACGCTGGCGGTGGGCCGCCACACCATCCGGCTCACCGCCGTGTCGCCCCGGATCGGCGACGCCTCGCGTGACGTGATCATCGACGTCTCGCCCGCCGACACCACCGCCCCGACCGGCAACGTGGCGTTCGCCCCGCCCGGCTTCCCCACGGCGACCACCACCTTCGTGGTCACCGCGGGCGATCCCGAGAGCTGGATCACCCGCATCGAGGTGTTCGGGACGATCCACGGCCGCTGCCTGCCACCGGGCACCTACGACCCGGGCGGCCCGCCGGACCAGGGCGGCACCCCGTTCGACTTCACCGCCGACACCACGCCCTTCGCCACCGGGATCGAGGGCCGGGACTGGTCCCGCGGCGCCGCCGACGTCACGTTCGACGCCCCGCTCGCCCTCTGCACCGGCGGCCTGGAACCGGTGCCGCCCATGCAGTTCTCGGTGTCGGCGGTCATCACCAACGGCTCCAGCGTGACCTTCCGGGCGGGGCCCCTGCTCATGTTCACCTGAGGATCGACGATGCGCCGGACGATGGGACTGAAGCTGGGTGCGGGGCTCGTCGGGTGCTCGGTGCTGGGCGCGCTGGTGGCGCGGGGCGACGCCGCCCCGCCGGCCGAGCTGGACCTGCGGGGCGGCGGGGCGTGGGTGGCGTCCTCGGCGGTGGGCCAGGTGACGCTGATCGACGGGGGCACGGCGGAGGTGGCGGCCCGGGTCCAGGTGGCGGAGGGGACGACCGACCTCGGCGCGGTCCAGGCCGGCAACGTGGGCTACGCCCTCGACCTGGGCCAGGGGACCGTGCGCCGGGTCGATCCGGCCACGTTCGTGGCCGCGCCGCCGGTCGAGGTCATCGAGGGCGCCCGCCACCAGCTCACGCTGCACCCGAGCGGCGACCTCATGTACGTGGTCGACCACGAGCGGGGCAAGGTGGCGGTGACCGACAGCCGGTCGCTGTCCGGCCTGAAGGGCGAGGTGCAGTCGCTGGCCGAGCCGGTCAGCTCCAGCGTCGTGGACGGGTCCGGCCGCCTGTGGACCCTGGGGGACGAGACCGGCGACCTCGTCTGGTTCGACGGCACCGACCGCCAGGTCCGCCGGGCGGTGGTGGACGACCCCCGCGCCACGCAGCTGGTGGTGATCGACGGCCAGCCCGCGCTGGTGGACACGGCCACGCGCGTCGTGCGCACGGTGGGCGACGACGGCGGGTTCCGGGCCCACTCCTGCCTCGACATCGACCCGTCCGACCGGTCGGTGCGGGTGGCGGGCTCGGAGGGGGCCCGGCGGCTGCTGGTGGTGTCGGGCGACGACGGCGTGCTGCGGGTCAGCGACCTCGGCTCGGGGGAGTGCGGCGAGATCGTCATCGACGTGGCCGACCCGGACTCGGACCTGGGCGCGCCCCAGGAGTCCCAGGGCAAGGTGTTCATCCCCAACTTCACGACCGGCAAGGTCGTCATCGTCGACCTGGAGACCCGCGAGCGCACCGACACGGGCGAGCTGGTGGCGCCCGGCACCGAGTTCGAGCTGTTCGAGCGGGACGGCATCGTGTTCTACAACGACCCCGGCAGCGAGCGGGCCGGGGTGGTCCGCGTCGACGGCACGTTCTCCGAGGTCGACAAGTACGACCCGGACCGGCCGGGCGCCGGGGTCGTGCCCGAAGCCGGCCGGGACCAGGCGCCCGTCCCCGATCTGGACGCCCCCGGCCAGGGCGCGGGCGTCGACGAGGGGGCCCTCGGCGGCCCGGACCCGGGCGGCGGCCCCGACGAGGTGGCCGACGGGCCCGACACCGAAGCGGGCGACGGCCCCGCGGAGGAGGCCCCGACCGAGCTGGGCGGGGACCAGTCGGCGGCCCCCGTCCCCGATTCCGGCCCCGCGGGTGGGCAGCCGGAGCCCGGCACCCCGGACCCGGGCACCCCCGATCCCGGCACCCCCGGTCCCGGCCCCACCACCCCGGCCGAGCAGATCGACATCCGGGTCGGCCAGCAGGGCGCCGACATCGACGAGCAGGTCCGCTTCACCGCGATCACCGTCGACCCCGACGCCACGCTCAGCGACGTCGAGTGGTTCTTCGATGCCCGGGACCCCGCTCCCGAGCGCGCCTCGGGCAACCCGGTCATGCACGCGTTCGCCGCGTCCGGCGACCACATCGTGCGGGCCCAGGGCACGCTGCGCACGGGCTCCGGGCCGGGCGAGACCGTGTCCGTGGAACGCCTCTTCCCGGTGCTGGAGCCGAGCGAGGCCCTGGTGGCGGACTTCGACCTCCCGCCCGCCGGCACGTCCGGCCAGCCGGTCACCGTCACGAACCGGTCGACGGGAGCGACGCGCTACGCATGGACGTTCACGGGTGCCCGCCGGCCCGACTCGTCGAACCAGGCCGCGCCGGCCGCGCCGATCTGGGACACCGCCGGCACCTACACGGTCACCCTCGAGGTGCAGCGCGGGTCCGAGAGCCAGCGGCGCAGCCGGGACATCACCATCAGCGACCCGCTCCCCGACCGGCCGGTCGTCGGGCCCATCACGCCCAGCAGCGCGGGCCCGTACGACACGTCCACCACCTACACGTTCTCGGCCGACCTGGCCGCCGGCAGCGTCATGGAGAGCTGTGAGTTCACGATCGAGGGCAGGGCCATCACCTGCGTGCCGGCGCCCATCGGCGGAGGCGCCACCCGCCTGTCGGTGACCCACCGCTTCACTTCGGGCGGCGCCAAGACCATCTCGATGGCGGTCACCAACCGGGGCGGGACGACCCGGCCCACCGCGCTGAGCATCACGGTCCGCCAGCTGGCGCCCCCGACCGCGGTCCTCCGTGTGGCCTCGGGCGCCGATCCGGACGGCAACGGGGGCTGGGTCACGAACAACGAGCAGGAGATCACGTTCGACGCCAGCGGGACCACGGGCGACTACACGAGCCTCACCTGGCGCGACCAGGCCACGGGCGCCACGGCGAGCGGCACGCAGTGGAGCGTCACCCTCGCCGCCCTCGCCGACCCCCACGTCATCACGCTCACCGCGACGGACACCCGCCAGGGCGTCACCAGCACGGACCAGGTGACCGTCACGGTCGTCTCGGCCCCGCCGCGGGCCCTGCCCCAGGTCACGGCGGTCGCCGGCCCCAACCTGTTCAGCCCGGTCGGCGCCGATGCGTTCGACCTGTTCGGCGCCCCGATCGTCCGCATCGAGGTCTACGCCCACATCGCGGGGACCTGCGTCACGCTGACCGGCTCGTCCCGGAGCTACGAGATCGACAACCGGACGACGCCTCTCGCGGTCGGGACCACCCCCGACTTCAGCGTCGCTCCGGACGGGACGGCCTCGTACCGCACGGGGCTGCCGGCGACGTGCACGGGCAGCGAGGAGTTCGGCCCGGTCAGCACGTTCGAGCTGTGGGCCATCGCCGAGAACGAGGACGGGGCGCGGGGCGAGAGCCCGCACCTGACCAGCCTGTAGGTCAGCCGGTGAAGCGGTAGCCCATGCCCGGCTCGGTCAGGAGGTACCGGGGCTGGGCCGGGTTCGGCTCCAGCTTGCGGCGCAGGTTGGCCATGTGGACCCGCAGGTAGTTGCTCTCCTCGCCGTAGGCGGGGCCCCACACCTCCCGCAGCAGGTACCGGTGGGTGACCAGCCGCCCGGCGTTGCGGACCAGCACCTCCAGCACGCCCCACTCCGTCGGCGTGAGCCGGATCGGCCGGCCGTCGCGGCCCGAGACCCGGCGGGCGGCCAGGTCGATGCCGAAGTCGTCCGTCACCACCAGCGGGGACTCGGCCGACGGCGCGGCCCGGCGCAGGGCCGCGCCCAGCCGGGCCAGCAGCTCGGCCATGCCGAACGGCTTGGACACGTAGTCGTCGGCCCCGGCGTCGAGGGCGACCACCTTGTCGGCCTCGCTGCCCCGGGCCGACAGGATGATGATCGGCACGCTGGTCCAGCCGCGCAGGCCCCGCACGACCTCGATGCCGTCGATGCCGGGCAGCCCCAGGTCGAGGATCACCACGTCGGGGTGGTGGCTGGCCGCCAGCTGCAGCGCCTGCTCGCCGGTGGAGGCCAGCAGCACGTCGTAGTCGCGCACCCGGAGGTTGGCCGACAGCGCCCGCTGGATCGGCGCCTCGTCGTCGACCACCAGAACTGCGGTCACGATGCCATCACCTCCTGGTGCTGGCGGAGCGTCACGACCATGGTCGTGCCGCCTCCGGGGGTGTCCTCGATGGAGAGCTCGCCGCCCATGGCCTCGGTGAAGCCGCGGGCGATGGCCAGCCCCAGCCCGACCCCGGTGCCGTGGTCGACCACCCGCTGGAACGGCCGGAACACGTCCTCGCGGGCCTTGGGGTCGATGCCCGGCCCCTGGTCGACGACCCGCACGAGGACCTGATCGGCGACGGCCCCCGCGTGCAGCTGGGGCGCCTCGGCTCCCTCGGAGTAGGTGAGCGCGTTGTCCACCAGGTTGGCCACCACCCGGACCAGGAGCTGTGGGTCGGCGTCGACCGTCGGGAGCTCCGGGGGCACGTCGACCACGACGGCCTTGGCCCGGGGGCCGAGGTCGGCCAGCGCGCTGGGCAGCACCTCTTCCAGGCTGGTCTCGCGCACGACCGGGGCCAGCACGCCCGCCTGCAGCCGGCTCATGTCGAGCAGGGCCTCGACCAGGCCGGTGAGCCGGTCCGTCTCCTCCTCGATGGTGGCGAAGAACTCGGCCTGCTGGGCCGGGCCCCAGGCCACGTCGGTCCCTCGCAGGCTCGTGATGGAGGCCTTGATCGAGGCCAGCGGCGTGCGCAGGTCGTGGGACACGGCCTGGAGCAGGCCGGCGCGCAGGTCGTTGGCCTGGGCCAGCTCGGTGGCCCGTGCCGCCTCGCCCTGCAGCCGGCGGGCTTCGAGCACGAACGCGGCCTGGGCGGCCAGGGCGTGCAGCAGGCGGTCGTCCTCGGGCTCCGGGATGGTCCCGTGGACCACGAGCACCCGCCCGGGGCCCAGCGGCTCGGCCACGTCGGCGGCCTCCGGGTCGGCGGGCACCGGGTCGCCGGCGGAGGCCTCGACCCGCCAGGCGTCGTCCTGGAGCTGGAGCACGGCCACGCCCGGGGCGACGAACGTGGTCCGTACCTGCTCCACCAGGCGGGGGAGCACGTCCTCCCGGGTGAGCGAGCCGGCCATGCGGGCCATGGCCTCGGCCTCGACCCGCACCCGGGTCAGCTCCTCCTTGCGCCGGGCCGCGATGTCCACCAGGTAGCTGACCAGCGAGGCGGCCAGGACGAACACCACCAGGGCGAGAAGGTTCTCCCGCTCGCCGACGGTGAAGCGGTACAGCGGCGGCGTGAAGTAGAAGTTGGCCAGCAGGAACGCGGTGACCGCCGCCACCAGCGCGGGCAGCGCACCGCCCACCGCCCCGATGCCGAGCACCGCGATGAGGTAGAGGAGCAGCACGCTCGGCAGGCCCACCGAGTCCCGCACGGTCGTGAGCGCCGCGGTCATCAGCGGCAGCCCGGCCGTGGCCAGGAGGAAGGCGATGGTGCGGCGCCGCGGCGGCAGCGGGGCGAGGACGGAACGGGACGGGAGGCGGGGCAGCGCCAGCCGGGTCCCGTCGGGATCGGGCTCCTGGGAGATCACGTGGATGTCGATCGGCCCCGACAGCCGCGTGACCCGGTGGATGACCGAGCCCTGGGTCAGCTCCTGCCAGCGGCTGCGGGACGTGGCGCCCAGCACGATCTGCGTGGCGTTCTCCCGGCGGGCGAAGCCCACCAGCGCGGCGGCGATGTCGGTCCCGGTGATGGCGTGGTAGCTGCCGCCGAGCTCGGTCAGCAGCGCCCGGTGGCGGTCGAGGTGCTCGTTGGCCGGCCCGGCCAGGCCGTCGTCGCGCTGCACGTGCACGCCCAGCAGCTCGCCGTGGGCCCGCTGGGCGATGCGGGACGCGCGGCGGATGAG
>DATBGF010000645.1:0-5211 GCA_036558145.1 Acidimicrobiales bacterium | reverse complement strand
TCGGTCCCGAACTCGTCGGCCAGGCCCTCCGTGGCCTTGAACACCCCGCCGTAGCCGGCGATGTCCTGTCCCAGCAGCACCACCCGGTCGTCGGCCGCCAGCGCGGTGCGCAGTGCGTCGTTGACGGCGTCGACGTAGCGGACCTCCGGGGCGTGGCCCGGCGGGGTCGCGGGGCTCACCGCGGCCCGGCGCAGCGGAGCGGGCGGGGCGTAGGCGCGCGCCTCCTCCGTCGCGGCGTCGGTCGACGGCTCGGGGGCGGCCAGCGCCTCCGTCACCCGGGCGTCGACCTCGGCGCGGACCGACTCGGCCAGCGCCTTCCGCGCGTCGTGGGGCAGGCGGCCCGACGCGTCGAGGCGGGCCTCGACCCGGGCGATCGGGTCGCGGGCCACCCACGCCGCCAGCTGCTCGACCGGGACGTAGTCGGTGCCCGACGCCTCCTCGTGGCCCCGCATGCGGAACGTCTTGCACTCCAGCAAGGTCGGGCCGCCACCGGAGCGCGCCCGGGCCGCGGCCCGGGCCACCGCATCGCGCACGGCCACGACGTCGTTGCCGTCGACGATCTCGCCGGGCATGCCGTAGCCCGCGGCCCGGTCGACCAGGTGGGCGCAGGCGTACTGCTCGGACACGGGCGTCGAGAGGCCCCAGTGGTTGTTCTCGATCACGAACAGCACGCCGAGCTTCCACACCGAGGCCAGGTTCATGGCCTCGTGCACGTCGCCCTCGCTGGTCGCGCCGTCGCCGACCAGCACCGCCGCCACCCGGTCCTCGCCCCGCAGCCGGGCCGCCAGCGCCAGCCCGCCGGCCACCGGGGCCATCGCCCCCAGGTGGCTGATCATGCCCACGACGTGGTGGTCGAGCGAGCCGAAGTGGAACGTTCGGTCGCGCCCGCCGGTGTAGCCGCCCTCCCGGCCCAGCAGCTGGCGGAACAGCACCCCGAGGTCGAGCCCGCGCCCGGTGAACACGGCCAGGTTGCGGTGCACCGGGAGGATCCAGTCGTCGGGCCGCAGCGCCGCCACCAGACCGACGGAGATGGCCTCCTGGCCGATGCCCGAGAACCACTTCGAGAGCTGGCCGCGGCGCAGCAACGTCAGCATTCGGTCCTCGATGGCGCGGGGGAGCAGCAGGGCCTCGTACAGGGCCTCCAGGTCGCCGTCGGGGACCTCGGCGGTCTCGGGGATCGCGCTCAGGACGCCCAGCTCCCGCGCTCGGTCAGGACGGACTTCAGGACGTCGGGCCGGTCGGTCATGATCCCGTCCACGCCCATGTCGAGCAGCCGGTGCATCTCGGCGGCGTCGTTGATGGTCCACACGTGGACCGGCATGTCCCGGGCGTGGGCCGCGTCCAGGAACCGCTCGGTGACCAGCGGGATCCGGTTCTGGCGCACCGGGACCTGCACGCACGCGGCGCTGAACGAGCCGGCGGGCAGGTGCCGGGCCGCGGCCACCAGCCGCCCGACCTGGCGGGGGCCCATCGACGTGCACGCTCCCGGGCCCAGCGCCTCGCGCAGCCGGGACAGGCGGCGGTCGGAGAAGGCCCCGAAGCACACCCGGTCGAGCACGCCGAGCCGGCGGACCAGGGCGACCAGCGGGTCGACCGCGGCGTCGTGCTTGGGGTCGATGTTGACCCGGACGTCGGGCCAGGTCGTCAGGACATCCTCCAGCAGGGGGACCCCGTCGCCGTCGCGCACGCGGGCCTCGCTGACCTCGGACCACGGCAGGTCGGCGATGGCCCCGCGCCGGTCGGTGAGCCGGTCGAGGTGGTCGTCGTGGAACGCCACGAGCACGCCGTCGGCCGTGGCGTGGGCGTCGGTCTCCAGGTAGCGGTAGCCGAGCGCCACGGCCGCCTCGAACGCCGCCATCGTGTTCTCGCCCGGCCCGCCGTCGGTGTGCGCGCCCTGGTGGGCGAACGCCAGAGGACCGGGCCAGTCGAGGAAGGGAAACGTTGCCATGTCGGTGCGGGACGGTAGCCGCCGTGGGGTAGAACCAACCTGTACCCGCTTCGCGAGGAGTGCAGCATGCCTGCCGTCACCGCCGTCCCCATCGGAGCCGACATGGTCACCACCGACGACGAGATCGTCGTGGCGTCCCCGTACGACGGCGCCGAGGTGGGCCGCGTCCCCGCCTGCGACGCGGGCCACGTCGACCGGGCGGTCGCCGCCGCCAGGGCCGCGCTGGCCGAGCCCCTGCCCGCGCACGCCCGCGCCGCCATCCTGGAGCGGGCCGCGGCCCTGCTGGCCGAGCGCCAGGAGCAGTTCGCCCGGAACATCGCGGCCGAGGCCGCCAAGCCGATCAAGACCGCCCGGGTGGAGGCGGCCCGCGCCGCCGACACGTTCCGCTTCAGCGCGGCCGAGGCCCGCACGCTGGCGGGCGACATGGTGCCGCTGGAGGCATCCGGCCCGGGCGAGGGCAAGCTCGGCTTCACCCTGCGGCTGCCCATCGGGGTGGTCGGGGCCATCAGCCCGTTCAACTTCCCGCTCAACCTCGTGGCCCACAAGGTCGCCCCGGCCATCGCCGCGGGCTGCCCGATGGTGCTCAAGCCCGCCAGCCAGACGCCGCTGTCCGCCCTGGCCCTCGCCGCGCTGCTCATGGACGACTGCGGGCTGCCGCCGGGGTGGCTGAACGTCGTCACCGGCTCCGGGAGCCAGGTCGGCGACCCGCTGGTCCTGCACGACGACGTGGCCATGATCACCTTCACCGGCAGCCCGCCGGTGGGCTGGTCGATCCGGGCCAAGGCGCCCCGCAAGAAGGTGAGCCTGGAGCTGGGCAACAACAGCCCCGTCATCGTCGAGCCCGACGGCGACTGGCGCACCGCGGCGGCCAAGCTCAAGGTGGCGGGCTTCTCGCACGCGGGCCAGTCGTGCATCTCGTCCCAGCGGATCTACGTCCACCGCTCGATCCACGACGACTTCGTGGCCGCGCTGGTCGACGCGGTGGCGACGCTCGTGGTGGGCCCGCCGCTGGAGGAGGACACCGACGTGTCGGCGCTCATCTCGGCGGGCGACACCGAGCGGGTGAAGCAGTGGATCGACGAGGCGGTCGACGCCGGCGCCAAGGTGGCGATCGGCGGCGAGGTCGGCGAGAGCGGGGTGCTGGCGCCGACCGTGCTCACCGGGGCCACCCCGGAGATGAAGGTGTGCCACGACGAGGTCTTCGGCCCGGTCGTGGCGGTGGCGGCCTACGACGACCTGGACGAGGCCATCGCCCTGGCCAACGACACCCGCTACGGCCTGCAGGCCGCGGTGTTCACGACCCGCCTGGACGTCGCCCTCGCGGCGGCGCGGCGCCTCGACTTCGGCGGCGTCCTCGTCAACGAGGTGCCGACCTGGCGGGCCGACCAGCAGCCCTACGGGGGCGTGCGCGACAGCGGCAACACCCGCGAGGGCCCGCATTACACGGTGCGGGAGATGACCGAGCCTCGCCTGGTGGTGTTGAGCTAGCGGCTAGCCCGGGCCGCGGCGGGTCTCGGCCAGGCCGCGCTTCACGCCCGCGCTGAAGCTGGTCAGCATGCTGTGGACGTCATTGGCGGCCAGGCGGGCCTCCGGCGAGGCGTCACCGGCCCCCTCCGTGTGGAGAGGCACCACGCCCATGTCCGGCATCTGGGCCCCCGCCACCCGGCGGGCCAGCGGCGCGTCCGCCGGCGGGCGGGCCTGGTCGGGCACCAGGCCGCGGCTGGCCGCGGGCACCGGCTCGCGCCCGCGCGGCGCCGCCCGGCTGGCCGCGACGCGGCTGGCGATCGACGGCTCCCGGACCGGCGCCGGCTCGGGCTCGGCAAGCCGCCGGGCCGGCGGGGCGTAGCGGGGGAGCGAGGCGAGCAGGCTGGCCTCGGCCTGGGCCGGCGTCCGCGGGGTGTCGCCGCCCGGGGCGCGGTCGCCGTTGGTGGCCTTGGCCGGGTCGGGGCGGGCCGGGACCGGGGGCAGCGTCCGGGGCCAGATCGTCTGGGTGCTCCGCGCCGCCGCGGCGGCGGCCGAGGCCGCGGGCATGACCGGGCGGCGGCGCGGGTCGCGTGCCTCCGGGCCCCGCAGCTGGATGCCGGGCGACAGCCGCACGGCGCGCTGGCCGCCCGGGGGCGTGATCGGGTCGCTGAGGACCGGCTCGGTGGTCAGCAGGTCCGGCGGCAGCGTGATGGTGGCCGTGACGCCGTTGCCGGGCGAGTGGGTCAGGGCGACCCGGATGCGGTGGCGCGACGCCAGGTTCCCGGCCACGTAGTGGCCCAGGTACTTGGACGGGGCGATGGTGAACGACTCGGTCCCCGCCAGCCGCCGGTTGGCCGCCCGCAGGTCGTCGTCGGGCATGCCCAGCCCGGCGTCGATGACCGCCAGGGTGTAGGCCGCGGCCCCGAGCGGCTCCTCGCGGTGGTGCCGGCCGCGGATGTCCACGTTCTGGTCGGGCGGCGAGAACACCAGCGCGTTCTCGACCAGCTCGGCCAGCAGGTGGGCCAGGTCGGCCGCCGCCGAGCCCAGGATGGTGGCGGGCTCGACGTCGCGCACGTTGACGCGGTGGTAGTCCTCGACCTCGCCCAGCGCGGCCCGGATGACGTCGGACATCCGCACCGGCGCCGCCCACTTGCGGGGCGGGTCGAAGCCGGCCAGGACCAGCAGCGACTCCGCGTTGCGCCGCATGCGGGTGGCGAGGTGGTCGAGCCGGAACAGGTTGGCGAGCGTGTCGGCGTTGGTCTCGTTGCTCTCCAGCTCGGTGATGAAGTCGAGCTGGCGGCCGAGCAGGTTCTGGTTGCGCCGGCCCAGGTTCACGAAGCTGTCGGCGATGTTGCGGCGCAGCACCGCCTGCTCGATGGCCAGGTCGAGCGCGGTGTCCTGCACGGTGTTGAGCGCGGCCGCGACGTCGGCCACCTCGTCCCGGGTGTGGACCGACACGGGCGCCACGTGGGGCACGGCCACGTCCTCGCCCGGCGGGGTGTCGAGGATGTGGTCGACCGCCTCGGGCAGCCGGCGCTCCGCCATCTCGGCGGCCTGCCGGGTCAGCGACCGCAGCGGCTTGGTGATCGAGCGCGACACCAGCCACGCCAGCACCAGGGCCGCCCCTAGCGTGACGATGGCCAGGCCGACATAGAGCCGCTCGCGGGCGGCGGCCATGCTGTTGAGCTCGTCGGCCCGCTGGTTCAGGCCGGCGGCCAGGTTGTCGCGCAGGCCCATGAACCCCTGGTCGACCGGCACGTTGAGGCTGCCCAGCATGGCGTCGAAGTCGACCTGGCGGC
>DATBGF010000644.1:0-4896 GCA_036558145.1 Acidimicrobiales bacterium | reverse complement strand
GGCGATGAGCGCCGCCGCCCAGGCCATCGGGGCCACCAAGGTCTACGGGGACGGCGACACCGCGGTCCTCGCCCTCGACGAGGTGGACGTCACCTTCGAGCGGGGCCGGTTCACCGCCGTCATGGGCCCGTCCGGGTCCGGGAAGTCGACGCTCATGCACTGCGTGGCCGGGCTCGACACGCTGAGCGCCGGGCGGGTCCTCGTGGGCGACGTCGACCTGTCGACGCTGTCCGACAAGGAGCTGACCCGGCTGCGGCGGGACCGGATCGGCTTCGTGTTCCAGGCGTTCAACCTCATCCCCACGCTGACCGCGGCGGAGAACATCGTGCTCCCCGACCGCCTCGCCGGCCGCCGGGCCGACGCCGCCTGGGTGGACGAGGTCGTCGCGGCCGTGGGCCTGGGCGACCGCCTCGGTCACCGTCCGTCCGAGCTGTCCGGCGGCCAGCAGCAGCGGGTCGCCGTGGCCCGGGCCCTGGCCGGGCGGCCCGACATCGTCTTCGCGGACGAGCCGACCGGCAACCTCGACTCGCGCACGGGCGCCGAGATCCTCGGCTTCCTGCGCCGGGCGGTGGACGACATGGGCCAGACCGTCGTGATGGTCACCCACGAGCCCACCGCCGCGGCCCACGCCGACGAGGTCGTGTTCCTCGCCGACGGCCGCATCGTCGACGGGCTCGCCGCCCCCACCGCCACCTCCGTCCTGGATCGCATGTCCTCCCTGGGAGCTTGAACCATGCTCTGGATCACCCTGCGCGAGATGCGGGCCCACGCCCGCCGGCTGGCCGGCACCGGCCTGGCCGTGGTGCTGGGCGTCGCCTTCCTGACCGGCACGCTGGTCCTCGGGGCCACGCTGCACGCCAACTTCGACAGCCTCCTCACCGAAGCCAACGCGGGCACAGACGTCGTGGTCCGCAACGACACCGAACTGGACGCCAACGTCGCCCGGGCCCCCATCGACGCCTCGCTCGTCGACCGCGTCGCCGCGGTCGACGGGGTGGCGGCGGCCGAGGGCCAGGTCAGCGGGTACGGCGCCCTGCTCGGCTCGGACGGCAAGGCCATCGGCGGCAACGGCCCGCCCCAGATGGCCGCCAGCTGGGTCACCGACCCCCGGCTCACCCCCTACCACCTGGCCGAGGGCCGGGCGCCGCGGGCCGACGGCGAGGTCGTCATCAGCAAGAGCACGGCCGACAACGGCCACCTCCACCTGGGCGACACCACCACCCTGCTCACCCCTGAGCCGGTCGAGGTCACCATCGTGGGCCTGGCCAGGTTCGGGGACACCGACGGCCTCGGCGGCGTGACCTACACCGCCTTCGACCTGCCGTCGGCCCAGGCGCACGTGCTCAAGTCGCCCGACCGGGTGTCGAGCGTGGTGGTCCAGGGCGAGGACGGCGTGGACCAGTCCACCCTGGCGGACCGGATCAGCGCGGTGCTGCCCGCCGGCGTCGAGGCGACGACCGGCACCCAGGTGGCGGCCGAGGCGGTCGACCAGATCAACCAGACCTTCCTCGACTCGCTGACCACGTTCCTCACCATGTTCGCGGGTGTCGCCCTGCTGGTGGGCACGTTCAGCATCTACAACACCTTCTCGATCATCGTGGCCCAGCGGACCCGCCAGGCGGCGCTGCTGCGGGCGCTCGGGGCGGGCCGGGGCCAGGTGATCCGGTCGGTCATCTTCGAGGCCCTGCTGGTCGGCGTGACCGGCTCGCTGGTGGGCCTGGCCGCGGGCATCGGCGTGGCCGGCCTGCTCAAGGGCCTGTTCGACGCGGCCGGGTTCGCCCTGCCGGCCGGCGGCATCGTCGTCACCGGCGGGACCGTGGCGGCCGCGCTGGTCGCCGGGGTGCTGGTCACGCTGGTCGCCGGCGTGGTCCCCGCCGTCAAGGCCTCGCGGGTGGCGCCGCTGGCCGCGCTGCGGGCCGTCGCCACCGAGGGCCGCGGCCCGTCCGTCGCCCGCATCGCAGCCGGGACCCTGCTGGTCGCGGCGGGTGCCGGCCTCACGCTGGCCGCGGTCATCGGCGGGGGCGGCACGCTGGCCCCGGTGGGGATCGGCGCGCTGCTGACCGTGATCGGCGCGGTGGTGTCCGGCCCGGCGGTCGCCCGGCCCGTGGCCCGGGTCCTGGGTGCGCCCCTGGCCCGCCTGCGGGGCATGACCGGCGGGCTGGCCCGGGAGAACGCCATGCGCAACCCGCGCCGCACCGCGGGCACGGCCTCCGCGCTCATGGTCGGCGTGGCGGTGGTGACCCTGTTCACCGTGTTCGCCGCTTCGCTCAAGGCGTCGATCGACGACTCGATCGACAAGTCGTTCGGCGGCGACCTGGTGGTCACCGCGGGGCGGTTCGGCAACGGCGGCGTCAGCCCGCAGATGGTGGCCGACGTGGCCGCGCTGCCCGAGGTGGGCACGACGGTGGGCGTCAGCCGGGCCACCCTGCAGATCGACGGCGACACCAAGGAGGCCAGCGTGGCCCCGCTCGGGGACCTGGGCCGGCTGCTCGACGTCGGCGTGACCGGCGGCTCCCTGGCTGACGTGGGCGACGGCGAGCTGGCCGTGTCCGACAACGTGGCCGAGGACTTCGGCTGGCAGCGGGGCGACCGCGTGGCCGTCACGTTCCCCGACGGCGCCCAGGAGCGCCTGACCGTCGCCGCCACCTACGACACCACCAACCTGGTCGGCAACTACCTGGTGCCCCAGTCCGTGTGGCAGCCCCACGCCGTGCAGACCGTGGACCCGCTGGTGCTGGTGGAGGCGGCACCGGGGACGTCGGTGGCCTCCGCCGAGGCCGCGGTGGAGCAGGTCGCCGAGCGCTACGGCAACCCCGACGTGGCCGACCGGGCCGAGTTCGCAGCCACCGCGGCGGGCAACGTCGACATGCTGCTCACCATCATCTACGCCCTGCTGGCGCTGGCCATCGTCATCGCCCTGATGGGCATCGCCAACACGCTGTCGCTGTCGATCCACGAGCGGACCCGGGAGCTGGGCCTGCTGCGGGCGGTGGGCCAGACCCGCCGCCAGGTGCGGGCCATGGTCCGGGGCGAGTCCGTGGTCATCGCCGCCTTCGGGGCGGTGGGCGGCGTGGCCCTGGGCGTGTTCCTGGGCTGGGCGCTGGTCCGGGTGGCGGGCGAGTCCGCCGGCCTGGTCGAGGTGTTCGCCCTGCCCACGGGCCGGCTGCTGATCGTGCTGGCCGTCGGTGCGCTGGCCGGGGTGGTCGCCGGTCTGCGCCCCGCCCGGCGGGCATCCCGCCTCGACATCCTGGCCGCCATCGCCAGCGACTAGGGCCTCAGCGCTGCGGTTCGCGGCGCAGCTCGTCGGCCAGGCGGGCCTCCTCCGGGAGGTCCGCCTGGCCCGCGAGGACCCGGGCGACGGCCAGGTAGTCGGCCACCTCGGCCACGTCGTGGACCCGCAGGATGGTCCCGGGGGTGGCCGTGTGGCCCACGGCGGCCAGCGTGCCGGCCAGGCGGCCCCGCGGCGCGCGGCCGGTGATGGCGCCCACGAAGTCCTTGCGGGACAGGGCCAGCAGCACCGGCCGGCCCAGCCCCCGGACCCGGTCGAGGTCGCGCAGCACCGCGACCGTCTGGGCCGGGGTCTTGGCGAAGTCGGGCCCGGGATCGAGGATCGTCGCCTCGGGGGCCACGCCCGCGGCGGTGACCGCCTCCAGCGTCTCGGCCAGGAAGCCGACCACGTCCTCGGTGACCCCGCCGTCGCCGTAGAGCCCGTCGTCGAGGACCTTGTGCTTGGGCCGCGCCCGGGTGTGCATGATCACGAGCCCCGCGCCCGCATCGGCCACGAGGCCGGCGACCTCGGGGTAGAGCAGGCCGCTGATGTCGTTGACGATGGCGGCGCCCGCCGCCAGGACCTCGGCCACCACCTCGGGCCGGTAGGTGTCCACGGAGACGACCACGTCCGGCGCGGCCTCGGCCAGTCCCGCGACCAGCGGTACGACCCGGGCGATCTCCACCTCCACCGGGACCTCGGGGACGCCGGTGATGCCCGACTGGCCGCCCACGTCGATCATCCCCGCGCCCTGGGCCACGAGGTCCAGCGCCCGCTGCACCCGGGCCCCGGTGGTGGGGTGCTCGCCGCCGTCGGAGAACGAGTCCGGGGTGGCGTTGACGATGCCCATGAGCACGGGCTCGCCCAGGTCGAGCGCGCGGCCGCGCACGACCAGGCGGGGAGGAGCGGTCACGGGCTCAGGCTAGTGCCGCGGCCCGGTCACCCCAGCTGGGCAGGGTGACCAGCGGGGGCAGCTCGGAGAAGCCCTTGACCAGCGGCGGGAGGCCCGGCCGGCACAGCGTGGCGGGGTTGGCGGAGCGCACCCCGGCCCGGTCCAGCGCGGTCTGCAGGACGGTGAGGGCCTGGGGGCCCAGCTCCTCCAGCGAGCGGTTGCGGTGGACCCGGGTGCCCAGGTCGACCTGCACGATCCCCGCCGGTCCGACCGCCTCGGCCACGTCGATGAGCAGGCCGATGTCGACGCCGTAGCCCCGCACGAACGGCAGCTGCTCCAGCAGGCTGCGCCGGCCCGCGAACTCGCCCGACAGCGGCTGCACGATGGTGGACAGGTGCGGGAACAGCGTGGCCAGCACGGGTCGGGCCATGAGCTCGGTGGTGCGGCCGCCGCCGGTGCCGCCGTGGGTGGGGCGCTCGTAGTAGCCCTTGACGTAGCTGACACGGGGATCGGTGAGCAGCGGCCCGAGCAGGCCCGAGACGAAGTGCGAGCCGAAGTCGGTGATGTCGGCGTCGACCCAGACGACGATGTCGCCCTTGGCCATGTACAGCGAGCGCCACAGCGCCTCGCCCTTGCCCGAGCCCCCGGCCACGTCGGCCAGCACCTCGGCGGCGTCGATGACCCGGGCGCCGGCCGCCTCGGCCACCTTGGCGGTGTCGTCCGAGGAGTGGTCGTC
>DATBGF010000643.1:0-19158 GCA_036558145.1 Acidimicrobiales bacterium | reverse complement strand
GGCGGGCGCCGCCCGCGTCGTCGTCGGGCGCCCCCACGTCGCCCCAGGTGACACGGGCGCCGGCGTCGCCGACTGGGACCACGCGGGCGGTGGCGGCCACTCCGGCCACCAGCGCCAGGACCGTCAGAGTCACGAGCAGCGGGCCGCCGGCCGGGCGGCGGGCAGGGTCGCCGGCACTCGCGCTCTCGCCCACCGCCGCTGCGGCCCGGCGGTCGATCACCACGAACGCGGTCACCAACACGAAGAAGACCAGCGCCACCAGGTACATCGTGTTGCCCAGCGCATGTGGTGGGTGCGACGGCCACGACGGGGCAGCCCAACCGTGCCCGGGTCCGAGGGGCGACGGTCATGATCACCATGCCGAGCGCCGCCAGCGGGATCAGCACGATCGGTATGTGGACGAACAGCGGGTGAGCGGGAAGCCCGAACACCTCGTCGATCTTCACAGCGGTTGTCTCCTGAGCGGCGGCGCGTTGGCGGATCCGTCGGAATCATGGACAGCCGGGCGCCGCCGGGGTAACCAAAGCGGTGTGCTCGGACTTCCCCCCGAGGTGCGTGCGCTGCTGTTCGACCTGGACGGCGTGCTGACCCGCACGGCGACCTTGCACGCGGCAGCGTGGAAGCAGATGTTCGACGACTTCCTCGCGGGGCTCGACGGGGCGCAACCGCCGTTCACCGACCGGGACTACGACCGCTACGTCGACGGGCGGCCCCGGCTGGACGGGACCCGGGCGTTCCTGGCGTCCCGCGGCATCACGCTCCCCGAGGGCACGCCGGGCGATGCGCCGGGGACCGCCACGGTCCAGGGCCTGTCCAACCGGAAGAACGACCTCGTGCTGGCCAAGATGGCGTCCGAGGGTGTCGAGGTGTACCCGGGCTCGGTGCGCTACGTGGACGCGGCCCGGCAGGCGGGGCTCGGCACCGCGGTGGTGTCGTCCAGCGCCAACGCGCAGGACGTGCTGCGGAGCGCGGGGCTGTCCGACCGGTTCGATGCCGTCGTGGACGGGCGCGTGGCGGGAGAGCAGGGGCTGGCCGGCAAGCCTGCGCCCGACACGTTCCTGGCCGGCGCCTGGGCGCTGGGCGTGGGCCCGGGGGAGGCCGCGGTGTTCGAGGACGCCATCGCCGGCGTCGAGGCCGGGCGGGCCGGGAACTTCGCCCGGGTGGTCGGGGTCGACCGCGTGGGCCAGGCCGACGAGCTGGCCCGCCACGGCGCCGACGTCGTCGTCACCGACCTGGCAGAGCTGCTCGACGAGCCCGCGCCGGCCCCTGCCGCGGCCGCGGCAGCCCCCGAGACCGCAGGCCCCGGTGGCCCGCACGAGCCCGATCCGGAGCCCGCCCAGGCCGAGCGGGACGAGGGCGGGGGGCCCGAGGCCGGGGGCGCAGCGAGCGGAGCGCCCGCATGACCACGCCGGGGCGGTGCTTCTCCGTGGAGCCGTGGAGCGTGACCGAGCACGAGCTCCACCTCGACGCGCTGGGGCGGACCGAGTCCGTCTTCGCGCTCTCGAACGGCCACATCGGGCTGCGGGGCAACCTGGACGAAGGCGACCCCCACGGGATCCCCGGGACCTACCTCAACTCCGTGTACGAGCTGCGACCGCTGCCCTACGTGGAGACCGGCTACGGCTATCCCGAGTCGGGCCAGACGATCATCAACGTCACCAACGGCAAGCTGATCCGCCTGCTGGTGGACGACGAGCCGTTCGACGTCCGCTACGGGACGCTCGCCAAGCACGAGCGCATGCTCGACCTGCGCGACGGCGTCCTGCGCCGCACCGTGGAGTGGCGCTCACCGGCCGGGGACGCGGTGCGGATCCGCTCGACGCGGCTCGTGTCGCTGTCCCAGCGGGCGGTGGCCGCGATCCTCTACGAGGTCGAGCCGGTCGACGACTCGCTGCGCGTGGTGGTGCAGTCCGAGCTGGTGGCGAACGAGGAGATGCCCGACCTCGGGCGTGACCCCCGCACCGCCGCGGTCCTGGAACGCCCGCTGGTGGCCGAGGAGCACTCCGCCTCCGGTACCGAGGCGATCATGGTGCACCACACCAAGCAGAGCGGCCTGCGCATGGCGGCGGGGATGCGGCACATCATCGACGGCCCGCCCAACACCGACCTCGACCTGTCGGCTTCCGACGACGTCTGCCGCCTCACCATCGCCACCCGGCTCGGAGCGGGCGAGACCCTGCGCATCGTGAAGTTCCTGGCCTACGGCTGGTCGAGCCAGCGGACCCGCCCGGCCCTGACGGACCAGGTGGTGGCGGCCCTGGCCGCGGCCCGGCTCACCGGCTGGGACGGCCTGGTCGGCGAGCAGCGGACCTACCTCGACGAGTTCTGGGGGCGTGCGGACGTCGAGCTGGAGGGCGACGCCGAGGTGCAGCAGGCGGTTCGGGTGGCGCTGTTCCACATCCTCCAGGCAGGAGCCCGGGCCGAGCAGCGGCCCATCCCCAGCAAGGGCCTGACCGGACCGGGCTACGACGGCCACACGTTCTGGGACACCGAGACCTTCGTCCTGCCGGTGCTCACCTACACCAAGCCCCAGGCCGCGGCCGACGCCGTGACGTGGCGCCAGCTCACCCTGCCGATCGCCAAGGAGCGGGCGCAGGAGCTGGGCCTCCAGGGGGCGGCCTTCCCGTGGCGGACGATCCGGGGCCGCGAGTCGTCGGGCTACTGGCCGGCCAGCACCGCGGCGTTCCACATCAACGCCGACATCGCCGACGCGGTCGTCCGCTACGTGGACGCCACGGGCGACGAGGACTTCGAGCGCGACGTCGGCCTGGAGCTGCTCGTGGAGACGGCCCGCCTGTGGCGCAGCGTCGGCCACCACGACAACGAGGGTCGCTTCCGCATCGACGGCGTGACCGGGCCCGACGAGTACAGCTCGATCGCCGACAACAACGTCTACACGAACCTCATGGCCGAGCAGAACCTGCGGGCGGCGGCCGACATGGCGGCCCGCCATCCCGAGCAGGCGGCCGAGCACGGGGTGACCACCGAGGAGATGGCGTCCTGGCGGGACGCGGCCGAGGCGATGGTCGTGCCCTACGACGAGAAGCTGAACGTCCACCCCCAGAGCGAGGGCTTCACCAACCACGCGGTGTGGCACTTCGCCGCCACCCCGCCCGAGAAGTACCCGCTGCTGCTCCACTTCCCGTACTTCGACCTGTACCGCAAGCAGGTGGTGAAGCAGGCCGACCTGGTGCTGGCCCTGCACCGGCGGGGCGACCGGTTCAGCTTCGACGAGAAGGACCGCGACTTCCGCTACTACGAGGCCCTGACCGTGCGCGACTCGTCCCTGTCGGCCTGCACGCAGGCAGTGGTGGCGGCCGAGCTGGGATACCTGGAGCTGGCCCACGACTACCTGGCCGAGGCCGCGCTGATGGACCTGGAGGACCGGGCCCGCAACACCCGGGACGGCCTCCACATGGCCTCGCTGGCCGGGGCGTGGACCGCGCTGGTCGAGGGCCTCGGCGGCATGCGGGCCCGCGACGGGCGGCTGTCGTTCGGGCCCCGGCTGCCGGCCGGGCTCAGCCGGTTGAGCTTCCGGGTCTGCTACCGGGGCAGCAGCCTGGTCGTGACCACGGACGGCCACACGGCCCGCTACCGGGTCCGGGAAGGCCCGCCCCTCGAGCTGATCCACCACGGCGAGGCGTTCGAGGTGGGCGAGGACGAGGTCGAGCGCCCGATCGAGCCGCTCCCGGCCCGCCCCCGACCCCACCAACCCCCGGGCCGCGAGCCGGAACGCCGAGGCCAGCAGCCCTGACCCCGGCCTCCGCTGGGTGTCGAGCCCGCCCCAGCCAGCAATGACCCGACCCGCCTTCCTTTCAGCGGGTGTCGAGCGCGCGCTGGGCCAGCAGCCCTGACCCCGGCCTCCGCGGGACGTCGAGCCCGCCCCGGCCAGCCCTGACCCAGCCCGCCTTCCTCTCAGCGGGTGTCGAGCGCGTGCTGGGCCAGCAGCCCTGACCTCGGCCTCCGCGGGGCGTCGAGCCGGCCGCGGGCCAGCCCTGACCCCGCCTCGGTCTCAGCGCGTGTCGGGCGCGCGCTGGGCTAGCAGCCGTGACCCCGAAACGCGGCGGGGTGTCGAGCCTGCGCCGGCCGGCCCGCATTGACCCGGCCGCCTCGCTCTCAGCGGGTGTCGGGCGCGCGCTGGGTCAGCAGCCGTGATCCCGGCCTACGCGGGGCGTCGAGCCGGCCCAGGGAGTGCTGGGGCGCAGCAGGTCTGGCCCGGGCCGCGGGCCTCAGCGTGGCGGGGCGGGCGGGTCTCAGGTGATGTCGAGCATGCGCTGGAGCGCGATGCGGGCGCCTTCGGCGGTGTCGGGATCGACGGTGATCTGGTTGACCACCCGGCCCGCCACGAGCTCGTCGAGCACCCAGGCCAGGTGGGGCTCGTCGATGCGGTTCATGGTCGAGCAGGGGCAGATCAGTGGATCGAGTGATACCACCGTCTTGTCCGGGTGGTCCTGGGCCAGGCGGTTGACCAGGTGGATCTCGGTGCCGATGGCCACCGTCGAGCCCGCCGGTAGGCCGTCGAGGGCCCGGATGATGTAGTCGGTCGATCCGACCTGGTCGGCCAGCAGCACCGTCTCGTGCGGGGCCTCGGGGTGGATCACCACGATGCCGTCGGGGTGCTCGGAGCGGAACGCCTCGACCTGGGCCGGCCGGAAGCGCTGGTGGATCGAGCAATGGCCCCGCCACAGCAGGAACGTGGCCGCCTTGGCCTCCGCCTCGCTCAGGCCGCCGAGGTCGTAGCGGGGATCCCAGACGGCCATCTCGGACAGGTCGTAGCCCATGGCCACGCCGGTGTTGCGCCCAAGGTGCTGATCGGGGAAGAACAGGACCTGGTCCGCATGACCTTCGCCGAAGGCCCACTCCAGCACGGCCCGGGCGTTGGTCGAGGTGCACACGGCGCCGCCGTGGCGGCCGACGAACGCCTTCAGCGCGGCCGAGGAGTTCATGTACGTGATCGGGACCACCCGGTCGATGTCCACGACCTCGGCCAGGGCGTCCCAGGCCTCGGTGACCTCGTCGATGTCGGCCATGTCGGCCATCGAGCAGCCGGCGTTGAGGTCGGGGAGGATCACGCTCTGGTGGTCGGCGGTGAGGATGTCGGCCGACTCGGCCATGAAGTGCACGCCGCAGAACACGATGTGGTCCGCCTCCGGCCGCTGCTGCGCCAGCACCGACAGCCGGTAGGAGTCGCCGCGGGCGTCGGCCCAGCGGATGATCTCGTCGCGCTGATAGTGGTGGCCGAGGATGAACAGGCGGTCGCCGAGCGTGGCCTTGGCCGCGGCGATCCGGGTGGCGAGGTCGTCGGGGGACGCCCCGGTGTACCGCTCCGAGAGCGGGGGCTGAAGCCGAAGCATGTTGTGGGAACCTCCGTCGGGTGGTTCCGGTTATGGACGGTGGGGACAGCCCGGTCGCCTCTCCCACGGGGATGTCGTCCCCGGAACCGATATGCAGCCGGAATGCCGGGCCGGCTTGCCCGCAGTCTACGGGGTAAGGCCCGGTGTGACGGAGTCGTTGCCGAACAATGACGCACCGTGCGCGGCGACGCACGGGCCGCCCCCGATGCGCCGCTGCCCATAGCGGGGGACAGGCGTGGTGACGCTCTAGCGTGCAGAGGGTGGTGCAACGCCCGCCTGCCGGCACGATTCCCGACGCCCCGGGGTCCTATCAGTTCAAGGACGCCGAGGGGCGGGTGATCTATGTCGGCAAGGCGCGCTCGCTGAAGTCACGCCTCGCGAACTACTTCCAGGACCCGAGGGGGTTGCTGCCCCGGACGGCGGCCATGGTGGCGGCGGCGGAGACCGTCGAGTGGATCCAGGTCCGCAACGAGGTCGAGGCGCTCATGCTCGAGTTCAGCCTCATCAAGACCCACCGGCCCCGGTTCAACATCCGGCTGCGGGACGACAAGAGCTACCCCTTCCTCGCCGTCACGGTGGAGGACGAGTGGCCCCGCCCGACCGTCATGCGGGGGCGCAAGCGAAAGGGGGTGCGGTACTTCGGCCCCTACGCCCACGCCTACGCCATCCGCGAGACGCTCGACCTGCTCCTGCGCACGTTCCCGCTGCGGACGTGCTCGGACAACAAGTTCCAGCGTCACCACAAGCTCGGCAAGCCCTGCCTGCTCTTCCACATCGAGAAGTGCTCGGGGCCCTGCGTGGGCGAGGTCGACCAGGAGACCTACCGGCGCCTTACCCAGGAGCTGCTCGACTTCCTCGACGGCGACACCGACACGATCGTCCGGCGCCTGGAGGGCCAGATGCGGGCGGCCGCCGACGAGCTCGAGTACGAGCGGGCCGCCCGGGTGCGGGACCGGCTCACCAGCGTGCGCAAGGCCATCGAGCGCCAGCAGATGGTGGCCGACCGCAACGAGGAGCTGGACGTGATCGGCATCGCCGAGGACGACCTCGAGGCCGCCGTCCAGGTGTTCTTCGTGCGCCGGGGCCGGGTGGTGGGGCGCAAGGGCTTCGTGATCGACAAGGTGGAGGACGTCACCCCCGGCGAGCTGGTGGGCGACATCCTCGAAGGCCTGTACGACGACGCGCCGCTCGGCGTGCCCCGCACCGTGCTGGTCCCCAGCGAGCCCGACGACCCTGAGCTGTACGCCGACTGGCTGACGCTGCTGCGGGGCTCGCGGGTCGAGGTCCGGGTCCCCCAGCGGGGCGCCAAGCGCGAGCTGCAGGCCACGGTCACCCGCAACGCCAGCGAGGAGTTCACCCGCCACCGGCTGCGGCGGGCGAGCGACCACAACTCCCGGGCCAAGGCGCTCAACGAGCTCCAGGAGGCGCTGGGACTGCCCGACGCCCCGCTGCGCATCGAGTGCTACGACATGAGCCACATCCAGGGCACGGACTACGTGGGCTCCATGGTGGTGATGGAGGACGGGCTGCCGCGCAAGTCCGACTACCGCCGGTTCAAGGTGCGCAGCGTGCCCGGCAACGACGACTTCGCGGCCATGGAGGAGGTGCTCACCCGCCGCCTCACCGCCTACCTGGCCGAGCGGGGCAAGCCCGCCAGCGAGCGCCCCGGCAAGTTCGCCTACCCGCCCCAGCTGCTGCTGGTCGATGGGGGCAAGGGCCAGCTGAACGTGGCCGTGCGGGTGCTGGAGGAGCTGGGCCTCGACGAGGAGATCCCGGTGGCCTCGCTGGCCAAGCGGTTCGAGGAGGTCTACGTCCCCGGGCTGGCCGACCCGGTGCGGGTGCCGCGGGGATCGGAGGCGCTCTACCTGCTGCAGCGCATCCGGGACGAGGCCCACCGCTTCGCCATCACCTACCACCGCCAGCTGCGGGGCAAGCGGATGACCGCCTCGGTGCTCGACGGGATCAAGGGCCTCGGTCCCACCCGGCGCAAGCGCCTGACCAAGGAGCTGGGCGGCGTGCCCGGGGTCAAGGCGGCCTCGCTGGACGACCTCCGGGCCCTGACCTGGCTGCCCGACGACGTCGCTGTCGCGGTCTACGGCAAGGTCCACGGTCCCGTCGCCCCGACGCGGGTGCGGGGGGCGCGGCCGTGAACGAGCCCGAGATGGACCTGGGGCAGATCTGGGAACGTCACGCCGCGTGGTGGCAGGCGGAGTTCACCGGCGGGGCCGACGTCGAGTACGAGGAGCAGATCCTGCCCCTGGCCGCCCGCCTGCTGGCGGGAGCCCGGCGGGTGCTCGACCTCGGGTGCGGCGAGGGCCAGATCGCCCGGCTCGCGGCCGCCGGCGGGGCGGAGCGGGTGGTGGGCGTGGACACCTCGGTGGCCCAGCTGGCGGAGGCGGCGCGCCGGGGCGGGCGGGTGGCCTACGCCCGAGCCTCGGCGGCGACCCTGCCGCTGGCCGCCGAGTCGTTCGATGCCGTGGTCACCTGCCTGGTACTGGAGCACCTACCCGAGCTGGACGGGCCCCTCGACGAGGTGGCGCGGGTGCTGCGCCCCGGCGGGCGGTTCGTGATCTTCATCAACCACCCGCTGTTCCAGACGCCCTCCAGCGGCTGGATCGACGATCACGTGCTGGACCCGCCCGAGCAGTACTGGCGGATCGGGCCGTACCTGCCGGAGTCGGTGTCGATCGAGGAGGTGGACGCGGGGGTGCGCCTGCCGTTCTTCCACCGGCCGCTGGGCCGGTACGTGAACGCCCTGGCCGACCGGGGCCTCTACCTGACCCGCATGGTGGAGCCCGCCCCGCCGCCCGGGTTCCTGGCCAAGGCGCCGCAGTACGTCGACGCCGCCACCATCCCCCGCCTCCTGCTACTGCGGGCCGAGCGGCGCTGAGCGGCGCTGAGCGTCACGCTCCGTATCATCGAGGCGGAATGGAAGAGTTCGTGGTCATCACCGGCTTGTCGGGCGCCGGTCGGAGCCTGGCGGCCGACGACCTCGAGGACCTGGGCTGGTTCGTCATCGACAACCTGCCCCCCGAGCTCGTGCCCAAGGTGGTGGAGCTGGCCCAGACCCCGGGCTCGGCCGTGCACCGGGTGGCCCTGGTCGTCGGCACCGGCCACTACCAGGACGAGATCCTGCCCACGCTGGCCTGGCTGCGGGCCACGGGGGCGCGCGTGCGGGTGCTGTTCCTGGAGGCGTCGACCGACACCCTTGTCCGCCGCTACGAGTCGAGCCGCAGGCGGCACCCGCTGTCGGGGGGCAGCGACCCGTCCCACCTGGCGGTCGCCATCGAGCGGGAGCGGACGCTGCTCGACCCGGTGAAGGCGGACGCCGACGTGGTGATCGACACCAGCGCCCTGAACGTCCACGAGCTGCGCCGGCGCATGCGGACGCTGTTCGGCGGGGACGAGACCACCGCCACCATGCAGACCACGCTGCTCTCGTTCGGCTACAAGAACGGGCTGCCCCTGGACGCCGACCTGGTGTTCGACTGCCGCTTCCTGCCCAACCCCCACTGGGTGGACGAGCTGCGGCCCCTGACCGGGCTGGACGAGCCGGTGCGCGACTACGTGCTGGGCCAGGCGGCGGCCGGGCCGTTCCTGGACCACGTCGATGCCCTGCTCACCTCGCTGCTCCCGGCCTACGTGGCCGAGGGCAAGGCGTACCTCACCATCGCGCTGGGCTGCACGGGCGGGCACCACCGCTCGGTGGCGATCGCCGAGGAGCTGGCGCGGCGCCTGCGCCGCCACGTGCAGCGCGTGGGCGTCGTCCACCGGGACATCGACAAGTGACGCCGGCCCGCGGGCCGCGGGTCGTCGCCGTGGGCGGGGGCCACGGGCTCGCCGCCACGATCCGGGCGGTGCGGCGCTACGCGGCCCGGACCACCGCGGTGGTGGCCACGGCCGACGACGGCGGCTCGACCGGGCGCCTGAGGGCCGCGCTGGACCTGCCCGCGCCGGGCGACGTGCGCCACTGCATCGAGGCCATGGCGGACCCGGGTGGCGGGCCGCTGGCCGGCGCTCTCGAATACCGCTTCGAGGGCACCGACGTCGAGGGCCACGCCCTCGGCAACCTGCTGCTGGCGGGCCTGGTCGCCTCCACCGGGGGCTTCGTGGCCGCAGTGGACGAGCTGTGCCGGCTGGTGGGCCTCGATCCCGAGCGGGGCTGGGTGGTGCCCGCCACCGACGTGCCCGTGGTGCTGCGCGGGGTCACGGCCGGCGGGGCGACCGTGTCGGGCCAGGTGGCCATCGCCCGCCGGGTGGGCATCGAGCGGGTGGCGGTGGACCCGGCCGGCGCACCGGCGCCCGCCCCCGCGCTCGACGCGCTGGCCGCCGCCGACCAGGTCGTGCTGGGGCCCGGCTCGCTCTACACCTCCGTGCTGGCCGCGGCCGTCGTGGACGGGGTGCGCGAGGCGCTCAAGCAGGCCCGCGGCCGCCGCATCTACGTGTGCAACGTGCGGGCCGAGGCGGGGGAGACCCGGGGCTACGACGTGGCCGCCCACGTGGACGCCCTCCGGCGCCACGGGATCGAGCCCGACGCCGTGCTCGTCCAGCGCGGGGCCCTCCCGTGCGGCGGGGTGGACGTCGAGGTGGTGGAGGCCGACATCGTGCGCCCGCACGGGCTGGCGCACGATCCCGAGAAGCTGGCGAAAGTCCTGAGGGCGCTGGGGCCTTGAGCAATTCCCTCCCAGCGCAGGTCGCTCTAAGGTCGCATCGGACAGCCAGGTCAGCCCGACAGAGAGAGGCGCATTGAGATGACCATCCGCGTAGGGATCAACGGTTTCGGCCGCATCGGCCGCAACTTGTTCCGGGCCGCGAAGAAGGCCGGAGCGGACATCGACTTCGTCGCGGTCAACGACCTGGGGTCCGTTGACACCATGGCCCACCTGCTCAAGTACGACTCGGTGCTGGGCAGGCTCGACTACGACATCGAGGCCACCGCCGACGGCATCAAGGTGGAGGGCGACACGCTCCAGGTGCTGGCCGTGCGCGACCCCAAGGAGCTGCCCTGGTCGGACCTCGGGGTCGACGTGGTGGTCGAGTCGACCGGCATCTTCACCGCCCGGGACAAGGCCGCGGCCCACCTCGACGCGGGGGCGCCCTACGTCATCGTGTCCGCGCCGTCCTCGGGCGCCGACGCCACGTTCGTGATGGGCGTCAACGACGACACGTTCGACGCCGACGCCCACAAGGTCGTGTCGAACGCCTCGTGCACCACCAACTGCTTCGTCCCGATGATCAAGGTCCTCGACGACGCCTTCGGGGTGGAGTCGGGCCTGATGACCACGATCCACGCCTACACCGGCGACCAGATGCTCGTGGACGGCCCCCACAGCGACCTGCGCCGGGCCCGGGCCGCGGCCATCAACATGGTGCCGACCGGGACCGGCGCGGCCCGCGCCACCGGCCTGGTGCTGGAGGCCATGCAGGGCCGCCTCGACGGCCAGTCCATCCGGGTCCCCGTGCCGTGCGGCTCGCTCACCGACTTCACCGGCGTGCTCGGCCGCGACGTCACCAAGGACGAGGTCAACGACGCGTTCAAGGCCGCCGCCTCCGAGGGCCGGCTGGCGCCGGTGCTCGACTACTCGGAGGAGCCGCTGGTGTCGTCGGACATCGTGGGCTCGCCCGCCTCCTGCACGTTCGACTCCAAGCTGACCCAGTCGATCGGCAGCCTGGTCAAGGTCTTCGGCTGGTACGACAACGAGTGGGGCTACTCCTGCCGGCTTGTCGACCTGGTCGAGATCGTCGGCGCCGCCAACCAGCGCTGACCCCACCGTGACCGCTGTCCCCACCCTGGAGGACCTGCCCCCGCTCGCCGGCAAGCGGGTCCTCATGCGCGCCGACTTCAACGTCCCGCTGCGCGACGGCGAGATCGCCGACGACCTGCGGATCCGGGCGGCGCTGCCCACGATCGAGTGGCTCCTCGGCCAGGGGGCGCAGGTCACGGCCTGCACCCACCTGGGCCGGCCCAAGGGCCAGCCCGACCCCCGCTACTCCGTGGCCCCGGTGCGGGCCCGGCTGGCCGAGCTGGCACCCGGGGTCGAGCTGGCGGAGAACCTGCGCTACGACCCGGGCGAGGAGGCCAACGACCCCGCCTTCGTCGCCCGGCTGATCGAGGGCTTCGACGCCTACGTCAACGACGCGTTCGGCGCGTCGCACCGGGCCCACGCCTCCATCGTGGGGCCGCCCCAGTCCCTGCCCTCGGCCGCCGGCCGGCTGCTGGCCCGGGAGGTGGACGTGCTCCTGGGCCTGCGGACCGATCCCCGCCGGCCGTTCGTGGCCATCCTCGGCGGCTCCAAGGTCAGCGACAAGCTCAAGGTCATCGAGGCACTGCTCGGCGTGGCCGACCAGCTGCTGATCGGCGGGGGCATGTGCTTCACGTTCCTGGCCGCCCGGGGCGCGTCCGTCGGGGACAGCCTGTGCGAGGACGACATGGTGGGCACCTGCAAGTCCCTGCTCGACGAGCACGGCGACCGGCTGGTCCTGCCGTCCGACATCACCGCGCTCGGCCCGGGGGGCGAGCTGATGCGGCCCGAGGCGGGCGGCGACGTCCGCCAGGTCGGCACGAGCGTGCCCGCGGGCTGGAAGGGCGTGGACATCGGTCCCGGCACCGCGGCGGACTTCGGCGACCGCATCGCCGAGGCCCGCACTGTGTTCTGGAACGGGCCCATGGGCGTGTTCGAGGACCCGCGCTTCGAGGCCGGCACCCGGGCGGTGGCCCAGGCGGTGGCCGACACGTCCGGCTTCACGGTGGTGGGCGGGGGCGACAGCGCCGCGGCCCTGGCCCAGTTCGGCCTGGCCGGCGAGGTCGACCACGTCTCCACCGGCGGGGGCGCCTCGCTGGAGCTGCTGGAACAGGGTGACCTGCCGGGCCTGGCGGCCCTGCGCGGTGAGTGGAAGGCCTGAACGACGATGCCCGACACCCCGCGCAAGCCGCTCGTCAGCGGCAACTGGAAGATGAACCTCAACCACTTCGAGGCCACGGCGTTGATCCAGACGCTGAGCCACAAGCTGGGCCCTGACGACTTCGCGTCGACCGACGTATCGGTCCACCCGCCCTTCACCGACGTCCGGGTGCTCCAGAGCTGGTTCCTGGCCGAGAAGGACCCGCCGCCCATCGCCCTCGGCGCCCAGAACTGCCACTGGGAGGAGAAGGGCGCCTACACGGGCGAGGTGTCGCCCGCCATGCTGGCCAAGCTGGACGTGGCCTACGTGATCGCCGGGCACTCCGAGCGCCGTGAGCTGTTCGGGGAGACCGACGAGGACGTCAACCGCAAGGTCAAGGCCATCCTCGCCTGGGGCATGACGCCCATCATGTGCGTCGGCGAGACCCTGGACGAGCGGGAGGCCGGCACCACGGAGTCCAAGGTCACCGGCCAGATCGAGGCGGGGCTGGCCGACCTGAAGCCCGACCGGATCGGCGGCCTGGTGGTGGCCTACGAGCCCATCTGGGCCATCGGCACCGGGCTCACCGCCACGCCCGAGGACGCCCAGGCCGTCTGCGCCACCATCCGCGCCACGGTCGCCGACGTGGCGGGGGCGGGGGCGGCGGCGTCGATCCGCATCCAATACGGCGGCTCGGTCAAGGCCGAGAACGCCGGCGAGCTCATGGCCTGCCCCGACATCGACGGCGCGCTGGTGGGCGGCGCGAGCCTCGACGCGGACTCGTTCGCGGGCATCGTGCGCTTCCGCGACCGCTCCTGAGCCGGCCCGACCACCGCTGAGCGGGGGTGCCCTTCTTTCGACGACGGTCGAAAGAAGGGCGCTGGGCGTGTGACCCGTGCCACAGCGTGGTAACACGGGGGCTGGGTGGGGTAGGCGTCCGTTGTGGCGTCGGGACGGCAGAAATACAGGTTGTGTGACGATGTGGCGACAAGGTGATGAAACTGCCCAGGGAACCCGTGCCCTGGAAGACACCGTCGTCACCGAATCCGCGTTGCGCCAGACGATCCTGCTAAGTTCGGCACGTTCACCGGTAGCGGGTTGCGAGCTACCGGCTGCGAACACCGCAGGGAGAGTCGCCGTGACGACAGCCGTGGCTCGTTCCGGGGGGAGCGCCGACCTGGTCGGCGCGGTCCCGGTCCACCCGCCGCCCCGCCCGGTGCCCGCGGTCATTCATGACCATCAGTAGGAGGTCCTAGTAGTGAGACGACAGCGCAGGAGCTTCCAGTTCCTTGCTCTCATCCTGGGTCTCGCCCTCGTCGCCGCGGCCTGCGGTGGAGACGACGACGATGACGGCCAGGGAGCGACCGAAGAGCAGCCCTCGGGACAAGCGGGCGGCGATCTGGTCGATCTTCAGAACTTCGCCCAGGGCGAGCCTGACCACATCGACCCGGCCCTGGCCGGCGTCCTGCAGGGCGCCCAGATCGGCGCGCTTCTGTATGACGGGCTGACCGAGTTCGACTTCAGCGGCGATGGCGATCCCGAGCTCAAGGGCCAGGTGGCCGAGAAGTGGGAGAGCGACGACGGCATCACCTGGGTCTTCACGATCAAGGACGGCCAGACCTTCTCCGACGGCACCCCGGTGCTGCCGAGCTCGTTCAAGAAGGCCTGGGACCGCGCCGCGAGCGCCCAGCTGGCCTCGGAGATCAACTACCTGTACGCCCCCATCAAGGGTGCGACCGCAGTGACCGAAGGCACCGCCACCGAGATCGAGGGCGTCACCGCTGACGACGACGCGATGACCCTGACCGTCGAGCTGGAATACGCCTTCTACGACTGGCCGGCCGTGGTCAGCCACCCGGTGTTCTCCCCGATGCCCGACGCCGCGTTCGAGCTGTCCGATCCCACGCAGTGGGAGCAGGGCGTCATGATCGGCAACGGCCCGTTCAAGCAGGAAGAGCCCTGGGAGCACGAGGTCGGGATCAAGCTGGTCCGCAATGACGACTGGGCCGGCGGCATCTACGGCGACGGCACCAAGGCCAAGCTGGACTCCATCGACTTCAAGATCTCGGCCGACCTGGACTCGGCTTTCGCGGACTTCGAAGCCGGCAACGGCGACACCGGCTACATCCCCGCCGGGCGCTTCGCCGAAGCGACGGGGAACCCGGATTGGGGCAACGCCACCGAAGGCAACCTCGGCATCTACCACTTCGGGATCAACACCGAGTCACAGCTCGGTGGCGACGAGAACCTGAAGCTGCGCGAGGCCATCGCCATGGGCATCGACCGCGACGCCATCAACCAGACCGTCTACGACGGCTCCCGGCGCCTGCCGACCGGCATCACGCCGCCCGGCGTGCCCGGCTACAAGGACGGGCTCTGCGGCGACCTGTGCACCTATGACAAGGACAAGGCCACGAGCCTGGTGGAAGAGTGGAAGGCCGACGGCGGCACCCTCGACCACCCGATCAAGATCAACTTCAACACGGGCTCCGGCCACGAGGAAGTCGTCGCGATCATCCAGCAGAACCTGCAGGACATCGGGCTCGAGGCCGAGCTGGACGGGCGTGACCCGACCAACTACTTCACCGAGATGCGCCAGGGTGCCTGCGAGCTCTGCCGGGCCGGCTGGATCTGGGACTACCCGGTCCAGGACAACGCCCTCTACGCGTTGCTCGACAGCGCTTCCATCGACGGCGACAACCTGTCCCGGTACAACAACCCGGACGTCGACGACATGATCTCCGAGGCCCGCTCCACGGAGGACGCCGACAAGCGCAACGAGCTGTACAACAACGCCGAGGAGCAGGCGTTGAAGGACGTCGCCTACGTGCCGATCAACTGGTACAACGGCCAGATCGTCTACACGAAGGACAAGGTGGAGAACCTCGTCCAGACCCCGCTCCAGTTCGTCCTCTACGAGAACGTGACTCTGAAGAGCTGACATAGACAATCAGTGGGCACAGGGCCCCGTCCCACCCGGGGCGGGGCCCTCGCCTCCGCCGCCATCAACCCACAGCGAAAGCGTGAGGTGACATGACCGGTTACGTCATCCGTCGCCTGTTGCTCGTGATCCCGGTCGTCTGGGGCGCCCTGACGATCCTGTTCATCCTCTTCTTCATCGTCCCCGGCGATCCGGTGGAGCTGATGGCGGGAGCGAGCGGGCGGGCGGTTCCGGAGGCCACGCGCACGGCCATCGAGGAGCAGTTCGGGCTCGACGACCCGATCCTCGTCCAGTACGGCAACTTCTGGAAGCGCACATTGACCGGCGACCTGGGGACATCCTACGCGTCCCGCCGTCCGGTCACCGACATCCTGAAAAAGACCTTCCCCAACAGCCTGCGCCTGGCCATCTGGGCCATCATCATCGAGTGCGTGATCGGCATCTCCGCGGGGGTGCTCTCGGCGGTGAAGAGGTACTCGCTCGCCGACAGTGTGACGACGGTGGTGACGGCGTTGGCGGCCTCCATACCCGTCTTCGTCATGGGGTTCATCGCCCAGCAGGTGTTCGGCGTGTTCCCCAATCAGCACAACTGGCCCGAGTGGGCGCGACTACCGGTCCAGGGCACGCCCGAGCACTGGAACTTCTTCCTGTTCCCGTCGGCCAGCGAATGGCGCTACCTCGTGCTACCCATGCTGGTCCTGGCGTTGGTGGGCACCGCACTGGTGGCCCGCATGACCCGCACCACCATGCTGGAGGTCGCCCGGGCCGACTACATGCGCACCGCCCGGGCCAAGGGCATCACCGAGCGCAAGGTGGTGCTGCGCCACGGGCTGCGCAACGCGCTGATCCCGGTCGTCACCCTCATCGGCCTCGACCTGGCCAACCTCATCGGCGCCGCCATCATCACCGAGACCGTCTTCAACTGGCATGGCATGGGCCGGCAGATCGCCACCTCGATCTTCCGCCGTGACGCCCCGGTCGTGCTGGGCCTCACGCTGGTGCTGGTGGTCGCCTATGTCCTGATCAACCTCCTGGTCGACCTGAGCTACGGCTTCTTCGACCCGCGGGTCCGCGTCGGCAAGGAGAAGTCCTGATGGCCATCAGCGTCCCGGACCGCTCACTTGCCGAGGAACACATCGGTGGTCCCGTCGAGCCGGCAGCCGCCGACCACACCATCGCCCCGCCCACCCCCCGCGGCGACATCTGGCGCCGGTTCAAGCGAAACCGGCTGGCCATGGTCGGCCTGATCGTGATCGTCGTGATCGTGCTGGCCGCGATCTTCGCCGACTTCCTCACCACCGGTCAGCCGGGCAAGGTCAACCCGGCCGACGCCAACCAGCGGCTGTTCAGCCCCGGCCATCCACTGGGGACCGACCGGGTGGGACGCGACCTGTACACCGACGTCCTCTACGGCGCCCGGGTGTCCCTGCGCATCGGCATCTTCGCCGGGATCATCGCCGCGTCCATCGGCATCGTCGTGGGCTCGATCTCGGCGTTCTACGGGCGCTGGATCGACACGTCCATCATGCGGTTCACCGACATCCTGCTGTCGCTGCCCTACATCCTCATCGCCCTCGCCATCATCACGGTGGTGGGCCCCGGGGAGCGCACGGTGATCCTGGTGCTGGGCCTTCTGGGCTGGATGGCCATCGCCCGTGTGCTGCGGGCGTCGATCCTCCAGGTCAAGGAGAGCGAGTACGTCGAGGCGGCGCGGGCGCTCGGTGCCAGCAACCGGCGCATCATCTTCCGCCACATCCTGCCCAACACCATCCAGCCGGTGATCGTGTACACGACGCTGTTCATCGGGGCCGCAGTGCTGTCCGAGGCGGCGCTGTCGTTCCTGGGCGTGGGCGTGCAGCGGCCCACGCCGGCCTGGGGCCTGATGGTGGCCGAGGGTCGCCGCTCGCTTGCCAACTACCCGCACATGCTGTTCGTGCCCGCCATCGCGCTGTCGATCCTGGTCACGGCGGCGGTGTTCGTCGGCGACGGCCTGCGTGACGCGCTCGACCCCAAGCTGAAGTGATGGAACCGCTCCTCATCGTCGAAGACCTCCGCACCGGGTTCAACACCGACGGGGGCTATGTCAAGGCGGTCGACGGGATCTCCTACGAGATCTACCCGGGCGAGACGTTCGCCATCGTCGGCGAGTCCGGCTCGGGCAAGTCGGTGAGCGCCCTCACGATCATGGGCCTGATCAACATCCCCCCGGGCGAGGTCAGCGCCAGCCGGGTCGTGTGGAAGGGCCGCGACCTGCTGACGCTGCCCGTGGACGAGCGCAGGGCCATCCGGGGCAAGGAGATCGCCATGATCTTCCAGGACCCCATGACCTCGCTCAACCCGGTGCACACGATCGGGCGCCAGATCGGCGAGATGTCCCGCACCCACGAGGGCGCCAGCAAGAAGCAGGCCCGCCAGAAGGCCATCGAGCTGCTCGACCTGGTGGGCATCCCGCAGGCGGACGTCCGGGTCGACAACTACCCGCACGAGTTCTCGGGCGGCATGCGCCAGCGGGCGATGATCGCCATGGCCATCGCCTGCAAGCCCGCCCTGCTCATAGCGGACGAGCCCACGACCGCCCTGGACGTCACCGTCCAGGCCCAGGTGCTCGAGGTGATCCACGACATCCGGGACGAGATCGACTCCGCCGTGATGCTGATCACCCACGACCTGGGCGTGGTGGCGGGCATGGCCGACCGGGTGATGGTCATGTACGCGGGCCGCCAGGCCGAGCTGGGCACAGCGGACGAGGTCTTCTACGAGCCCCGCCACCCCTACACGTTGGGCCTCCTGGCGTCGCTTCCCCGGGTGGACGAGGCGGGGGTCGAGCGGCTGGTGCCGATCATCGGGCACCCGCCGTCGCTCATCAACAAGCCGCCGGGCTGCGTGTTCCACCCCCGCTGCCCGTTCGCCCAGGACATGTGTCGGAGCGAGGTACCGGAGCTGCGCGTCGTCGAGGGCGACGCCCACATGTCGGCCTGCCACTACGCGGAGACGCTCCGCGACGTGAGCAGGACCGATCTGGCCGCCTCGGTAGAGGAGCTCGAGGAGCTGGCATGACGGCCACCGAGGACACGAAGGCGCCCGACGGGCACGAGCCCGAGGACGCCGCGGACGTTCCGGCCGGCAACGGCGGGCTCACGCCCGAGGACGCCCCGGAGCCGAGCCCGGTCGACCGCCCGGACGGTGACGGGGCCGAAGTCGTCCTGGAGGCCCGCCACCTGGTCAAGAACTTCCCGATCCACGGCGGCGTGCTCCAGCGGGTGCAGGCCTACGTGCAGGCGGTCAGCGACATCAACTTCCAGCTGTCCAAGGGCGAGACCCTGGGCCTGGTGGGCGAGTCCGGCTGCGGCAAGTCGACCACCGGGCGCATGCTGCTGAACCTCATCCGGCCCACGTCGGGCGAGGTGCTGTTCCGGGGCCGGGACATCACCGAGCTGTCCGCCAAGGAGATGCGCGCGCTCCGCCAGGAGCTGCAGATCGTGTTCCAGGACCCGTACGCGTCGCTGAACCCGCGCATGACCGTCGAGAGCACGCTGTCCGAGCCGCTGAAGATCCACGACAAGTGGGACGCCAAGACCGGCTCCGACACCATCTCCGAGCTGCTGGAGCGGGTGGGCCTCGCGGCCGAGCACAAGCGCCGCTACCCGCACGAGTTCTCGGGCGGCCAGCGCCAGCGCATCGGCATCGCCCGGGCCCTGGCCCTCGGGCCCTCGGTGATCGTGCTGGACGAGCCGGTCTCGGCGCTCGACGTGAGCATCCAGGCCGGCGTGGTCAACCTGCTGAACGACCTCCAGGACGAGATGGACCTGTCCTACGTGTTCATCGCCCACGACCTGTCGGTGGTCCGCCACATCAGCGACCGGGTCGCGGTCATGTACCTCGGCAAGATGATGGAGCTGGCGGACCGCAACGAGATTTACGACAACCCGCTGCATCCGTACACCAAGGCTCTTCTCTCCGCCGTGCCGATTCCCGACCCGG
>DATBGF010000642.1:0-4436 GCA_036558145.1 Acidimicrobiales bacterium | reverse complement strand
TGGGTGACGGCCAGCGTGCAGGCGCCCGCGGTGCGGCAGTCCACCAGGCCGTGCGCCGGGGTGGAGATGATCGAGGCCAGGGTGAACCTGGCCTCGGCCGCGCCCGCGGCGTCGACCGCCGGGGCGGTCTCCCGGTCGCAGTCGCGCACCGTCACCGGGTCGGCGATGCACTGGCGGATGCCGGCGGCGGTGTCCCACACCAGGCCGGCGGCTTGCACGGTCACCTGCTGGCGGTCCGTGTAGGGGCCGGCCGGGTCGATCGTGGCCGCGGGCGGGGGCGACACCGGGCCGGCGGCGTCGAAGGGGAGGGGAGCCCGGGCGACCACCGTGCCGTTGGTCTGGGTCACCCGCAGCTCGCAGGCCCCGGCGGTCCGGCAGTCCACCGGGCTCGGGACCACGGTGTCGTCGGTGCCGGGCTGGATGACCGCGTCGACCCTGATGGTCACGCCGGCCACGCCCGCGCTGGGCGCGGCGAGCACGATGTCGCTGTTGTCGCAGTCGGCCGAGCTCGCGGCCCCGGCCCGGCACTGGGTGACGGCCACGGTCTCCAGGCCCAGGCCCGACACGGTGAGGGTGACCGCCGTGCCGTCGGTGAGATCGGCCGCGGGCGTGATGGTCGCCACCGGAGGGGGCACCTGGGCGCCCGCAGCCAGGGGCGTGCCGGTGGTGGCGAGCGCCAGCGTGGCTCCGGCCGCGAGCCGCAGCATCGTTCGCATGATCGTCCCCCTGAAGTCCCCAGCTCGGGCCAACGATAACGTCGGCCGGGTGAGCCGTCGCATGCCCCCGACCCGCCAGGACCTGATCCGCTGGGCCGAGGCCCTGTCCGGCATCGCCCGCACCGGCCTCGGCTTCACCCAGAGCCTCTACGAGCGGGAGCGGTTCGACGAGGTGCTGGCGGTGGCGGGCGACATCCGGGCGGCGGCCCAGGCCGACGAGGGCTTCGACGCGGAGCACTTCGTCGACGAGTGGATGAAGGGCGTGGGCGACGGGATCGCCGGCTACATCACGCCCAAGATCGCGGTCGGCGCGGTCGTCTACAACGACGACAAGGAGATCCTGCTGATCCAGCGGGCCGACAGCGGCATCTGGCTCTACCCGACCGGCTGGGCCGATGTCGGCTACTCGGCCAGCGAGATCGCGGTGAAGGAGGTGCGGGAGGAGACCGGCATCGAGTGCCGCCCGGTCCGCCTCATCGCCCTGCTCGACGGCCTGCGCCTGGGCTTCACCCGGGTGCCGCTCTACAGCCTGGTGTTCCTGTGCCATGCCACCGGCGGCGAGCTCGAGGCCCACCCGCTGGAGACCCGCGACGTGGGCTGGTTCCCCCGTGACGCCATGCCCGAGCCGCTGGCCGGCGCCCGGCAGTGGATGGAGCACGCCTACAAGGCCATCGACGGCGAGGACGTCAACGTCCTCTACGACGAGCCGCGTGCCCAACCCTGGGAGGACGAGAGCTAGATCGGACGGAGCCCGAAGCGGACGTAGCCCCAGCACGCGCTGGCCAGCATGGCCAGCTTGGTGGCGTAGCCGAGCGCCGGGGTCGCCAGCTTCTCCTCCTTGGTGCGGTGCCACAGGCCGGGCAGCACCTCGTCCCGGCGCACGAGGCCCCGCTGGGCCACCAGGCTGTTGAGCGCGGCCTCGACCCGCCAGCCCCGCACGTCGGCCTCGTCCAGCCGGTCGAAGAGCTCGCGGTGCAGGGCGCGCTGGCCGGTGAGGACCGGCAGCGTGGCCCGGAGGAGGCGGTTGACCACCGGGCCGCGGTCGAACATGCCGCAGGCCATGTCGGCCTGGCCGGACGCCACCGCCCCCACCAGCCCGTCGACGTGCTCGGGCCGCAGGCCCACGAGGTCGGCGTCCAGGAAGACCAGCACGGCCGCGTCCCCGGCCGCGGCCACCCCGGCCCGCAGCGCCTCGCCCTTGCCGGGGACCGGCTCCTGCACCACGCGGGCGCCGTGGGCGGCGGCCACGGCGGCGGTCCCGTCGGTCGAGGCGTTGTCCACCACGACCACGTCGTCGACCAGCCGGGCGTCGAGCGCGGCGTACACGACCGCCCCGACGGTCGCGGATTCGTTCCAGGCCGGGATCACGGCCACCGTCTGCCCCATGCGATCTAGCACTCTAGGGGGCATGGTGACGCAACATCTCGTGGTGGTGGGGCCGATGGCCGTGGGCAAGACGACGGTGGGCGAGGCCCTGGCCGGATGGTCCGGGCGGCCGCTGCGTGACAGCGACGCCGACCTGGAGGCCTCCCGCGGCATCACCGGGCGCGAGCTGGCCGAGGCCGAGGGGGTCGACGCCCTGCACCTGTGGGAGGCGGACCACCTGCGGCTGTCGCTGGCCGACCCGACACCCTCGGTCGTCGCGGCCGCCGCCAGCGTCGTGGACATGGCCGCGTGCCGGGAGGCGCTGGTCGCCCCGTTCGTGATCGCCCTCAGCGCCCCGCCCGAGGTGCGGGCGGCCCGGGCCGAGCACGAGGACGACCACCACCGGATCCTCAGCCAGCCGCCCGACCGGGATGCGGCCTACCGGGCGGTGGCGGACGTCGTGATCGACACCTCCGGGCGCCTGCCCGCCGAGTCGGCGGCCGCCGCCCGGGAGGCGATCCCCGCCGGCGTCGTGACGGCCGGGCGGGTGTCGCACGTGGGCGTGTGCGTGTCCGAGCCCGACCGGGCGCTGCGGTTCTGGCGCGACGGCCTGGGCTTCGTGCCCAGCCACAGCTTCGACGTGGGCCCCGAGTTCGGCCGGCTCATGGAGCTCGACGGCGTCCGGCTGCGCTCCCAGTTCCTGCGCCGCGACGGCGTCACCGTCGAGCTGCTGTGGTTCGACCACCCGAGGGCCGGCGGCGACGGCGCCCGCCGCCCGGTCAACCGGCTCGGGTTCACCCACCTGTCGGTGCAGGTGGCCGACGTCGACGCGGCCGCCGCCCGGGTCACCCAGACCGGGGGCACCGTGCTGCACGAGACCCGCACCACGCTGGGCGATGGCGCCGGGCTGATGGACTTCGTGTACTGCACGGATCCCGACGGGACCCGGGTCGAGCTCATGCGGCTACCGGGGGCCGGGTGACGCGCTACGGTCGTTTGTGACGGCCCGTCAGATGCGTGGGGGCACGGGACCGTAAGGGCTGACAACGGGAGGGACGACGTGCGCAGGACCTGGTGGCGCCTTCTGGCCGTGCTGGCGGCGCTGACCGTGCTGGCGGCGGCGTGCAGCTCCGATCGGGGCGACGATCCGACAGCAGCGGCCGAGGGCGGCAGCTCCACGACCGCGACACCCGACGACAGCGGGGCCGACCACTTCGGGACGCTGGCGTCCCCGTGCGGCGACGGCGACGCCTCCGGAGCCACGGACCAGGGCGTCACCGACGACCAGATCACGATCGGCTACGGCGACGATGCCGGCTTCAGCCTGTCGCCGGGCCTCAGCCACGAGACCTCCGACGCCATCTCCACCATGATCGACTGGTGCAACGAGCAGGGCGGCATCAACGGCCGCCAGATCGTGGGCAACTACTACGACGCCGCCATCACCAACGTGGTCAACGTCACCACCGAGGCGTGCTCGCAGGTCTTCATGCTGGTGGGCGAGGCCTGGGCCAACGACGTGAACCAGGAGCAGACCCGGCTCGCCTGCGGCCTGCCCGCGGTGCCGACCTACGCGGTCAGCCCCGAGTTCGCCAACGCGCCGCTGGCCTACCAGCCGGTCCCCAACCCCGCCGACGTGTTCGCCGCGGGCAGCGCGGGCCAGATCGCCGAGCTGTACCCCGACGAGGTCAAGAAGGCGTCGGTCATGTTCGCCGACTTCGCCGCCACCAAGGACACCAAGGACAAGGTGGTCCAGGCCTTCCCCTCGTTCGGCTGGAAGTTCCTCGACTGCCCCCAGCAGTACGGCCTGCTGGGTGAGACCGACTGGAAGCCGTTCGCCCAGGCGCTCAAGGACTGTGGCGCCGAGGTCGTCTACTACTCGGGCCAGGCGTTCCCCAACCTCCAGAACATGCTCGACGCCTCCGCCCAGGTGGACTACCACCCCATCTGGGTGACCGACTCCAACAACTACCTCAAGTCGTTCGCCGACTGGAACACGGCCGGCAACGGCGACAAGGTGCTGCTGCGCTCGGCCTTCGTGCCGTTCGAGTACGCCGAGGAGGGCTCGGCGGTCCAGCAGTACGTCGACCTGGTCACCGCCCACGGCGGCGACATCAGCCAGCTCGGCATGCAGGCCACGTCGGCCTTCCTGCTGTGGGCCACCGCGGCCAAGGAGTGCACCGACCTGACCCGCCAGTGCGTGCTGGACCAGCTGAAGCAGATCACCAAGTGGGACGGCGGCGGCATGCACGCCGAGGCGGACCCCGGCGGGAACATGCCACCCGAGTGCTCGCTGCTGCTCCAGATGGACGGCACCGAGTGGAAGCAGGCCTTCCCGGACGAGGGCGGCACGTT
>DATBGF010000641.1:0-7394 GCA_036558145.1 Acidimicrobiales bacterium | reverse complement strand
CCACCGGCCGAGCAGGCCGCGGGGGTCGACGTCAAGGTCACCGGCAACGTGGCCGTCAGCATCGACTTCTCCGACTACCTGACCTCACGGCTGCCGTACTTCTTCATCGCCGTGCTGTCGCTGTCGTTCCTGCTGCTGATGGTCGTGTTCCGCTCGCTGCTGGTCCCGCTCAAGGCGGTGATCATGAACATGCTGTCGATCGCGGCCGCCTACGGCATCGTGGTCGCCCTGTTCCAGTGGGGCTGGCTGAGCGACATCACCGGCGTCCAGCCGGCACCCATCGAGCCGTGGATCCCGATGATGCTCTTCGCCATCGTGTTCGGCCTGTCCATGGACTACGAGGTGTTCCTGCTCTCCCGGGTGCGGGAGGAGTGGAAGCGCACCGGCGACAGCCGCACCTCGGTGGCCGACGGCCTCGCGGCGACCGCCAAGGTCATCACCGCGGCCGCCGCCATCATGGTCATGGTGTTCGGCACCTTCATCCTGGAGCCGGACCGCGTGGTCAAGCTCATGGGCGTGGGCCTGGCGTCGGCCATCCTGCTGGACGCCACCATCGTCCGCATGCTGCTGGTGCCGGCCACCATGGAGCTGCTGGGCGACCGCAACTGGTGGCTCCCACGCTGGCTCGACCGCATCCTGCCCAACCTCGACGTGGAGGGCCACGCCGAGGCGCTGCCCGAGTCGGTCGACGCGCCGGCCGACTCGCCCGCCGACGAGCGGGTCCCCGCCGGCCGCAGCTGACGTGCGCGCCGCCCCCCGGGACGCCAAGCTGTCCCGGGGGGCCGGCGAGGGAGGCGTAGGTGCGCGTAGGCGACGAGGCGGTCGAGGCGTTCCGCCGGGACGGCTACGTGGTCGTCGACGGGCTGCTCGACGGCGGCGAGCTCGACCGCTTCGGGGCCGCGGTCGACGCGGCCGTGGCCCGGCGCAAGGCGGCCGACACCCGCACGCTGGGCGAGAAGAGCCGCTACGAGCAGTCGTTCCTCCAGTGCCAGAACCTGTGGGAGGACAGCCCCGCGGTGCGGCCCCTCACCTTCCACGCCCGTGTGGGCCGGGCGGCCGCCACCCTGCTGGGAGCCGACGCCGTGCGGCTGTGGCACGACCAGGCGCTCTACAAGGAGCCGGGCGGGCGGGAGACCGACGCCCACCAGGACCAGCCCTACTGGCCCATCGCCGAGGCCCGCACCGTCACCGCCTGGATCCCCTTCGACGGCGTGACGCTGGACGGCGGGTGCATGGGCTACGTGCCCGGGTCCCACCGGGCGGGCCTGGACCGCTTCGTCGACATCTTCTCGGGCGAGCCGGAGGACCTGCTCGACGACCCGGCCCTGGCCGGCCGGGCGCCCGCGTTCGTGGCGCTGCCCCGGGGCTCGGTGGCGTTCCACCACGGGCTCACGGCCCACCTGGCCCGGCCCAACCGCACCGACCGGGTCCGCCGGGTGCACACCGTCATCTACTTCGCGGACGGCTGCACCCGGGCGGCCGGGGGCACGCACCCGTCCGTGGACCGGGCCGGCATCGCGCCCGGCGAGCCGATCCGCAGCGACGTGACCCCGCTGGCGTGGCCCCGGCCCGAGGGCGAGCCGCTGCCCGCCCCGCCGCCGCCCATCGCCGGCGCGCGCACGCTGAAGCGGCTGGGCATCCTGCCCGGCGGCGACCCGTCAGCCGGCTGACGCCAGCGCACCTGCCTCGACCGGGCAGCCGGACGCGCAGTCGTCCGGATCGCACAGCCGGCACAGCGAGTGATCGTCGCCCGCGGCGGCCGCCAGGCCGGTGAGGAGGCGATCGACCAGGGCGCCGAACGTGCGCTGGTCCTCGGGCGGCAGCACGGCCAGCGCCTCGCCGATGACCCGGTTGCGGGCCGCGAGCACGGCCCGCCGGCGCCGGGCGCCCGCCGGGGTGAGCCACAGCTCCACGGTGCGCCGGTCGTCCGACGACGGGCGGCGCTCGGCCAGCCCCGCCCCGACGAGGCGATCCACCGTGCGCACCGCGCCGGAGTGGCTGATGCGCAGCATCCCCGCGAGGTCCTCCACCCGCAGCCCGGGGGCCAGGCCGAGCGTGGCCAGCGCGTCCGGGGCGGCCCCCGTGAGCCCGGAGGCCGCCTCCACCGCGTCCTGGATCCGGTCGTCCAGGCCGGTCACGAGGGCGCAGAGGCGGTGCAGTGGCTGGGACATGCGTAAATCATATGACTCGATCACACATCGCCGCTACCGTGGGACCCCATGAGCGCGACTCTCCCCGGCGGGGCCTCCCCCTTCTCCCGCCGCGTGGCGGCCTTCCTGGTGGGCGAGGCGCTGAGCGCCATCGGCTCGTGGGCGACGATCATCGCCGTCTGGGTCTACGCGGCCTACCAGTACGACGCCTCGGCCGGCGACGTCGCCCTGTTCGGCCTGGCCTTCGTGCTCCCCGGCATCGTGCTCGGCCCGGTGGCAGGCCTGGTCATCGACCGCATCGGGCCCCGCTCCACCCTGGCCGTGGCCAAGGTGGTGGGCGTCGCCGCCTCGCTGGCCCTGCTGTGGGCGCACGACTTCCGCACCCTGGCGCTGATCAGCGGGTTCCACGGCGCCTCGATGGCGTTCTCGCTGCCCGCCCTGCAGTCCATGCCGCCGCGGCTGGTGGCCGAGCAGCACCTGGCCCGCACCAACGCGCTGGTCTCGCTGACCGACGAGCTGGCCATCGTGATCGGCCCCGCGGCCGGCGCGGGCGCGATCGCCCTCTTCGGCTTCCAGGGCGCGTTCGTGTTCGACGCCCTGACCTACGCCCTCGGGCTCGCCATCCTGCCGCTGGTCCACCTGCGCCCGGCGGCGGCCCCGGCCGAGGGCGACGACGCGGCCCCGCCCGCGGGCGTGCGCGCCGCGCTGGCCGGGTGGCGGCTCATCGCCCGCACCGGGATCCTGCGGCGCACGGTCACCTGCACGTTCGCGGTCCACCTGCTCTACGGCATGGCGCTGCTGTGCGAGCCGCTGTACGTGCGCGACGTGCTCGGCAGCTCCGAGGGGGTGTTCGCCGCCCTGCAGAGCGCGTTCGGCGTGTTCCTGGTGGCGGGCGGGCTCATCGCCGCCCGCCTGGGCGACCGCATCGCCTCGTTCGGTTGGGTGGTGCTGGGCGTCGGGGCGTCCGGCGTGACCGCCATCGTCTACCTGGGCACCCCGTGGGTCGTGGTGGCGTTCGTCGGCGTCGCCCTCTGGGGTGTCGCGACCGCGGTCATCTCCGGCCCGTCGCGCACCCTGCTGCAGCGCTCGAGCCCCGAGCGCACGCACGGCCGCATCCTGGCCGCGGACCTCGTGGCCGGGAGCACCGCCGAGCTGGCGGGCGTGGGCCTGGCCGGCGCCCTGGTGAGCCTGTTCGGCGTGCCCTGGTCCATCCTGGGCGCGGGCACGGCCGTGGTCCTGGCCGCCCTGGCCCTCGCTGCGGGCGACCGCCGCGACCGCGTCCCGGACGCACCCCCGTTGTCGGCGGAGGCCGCCGGCAAGCTGGTGGCTTGAGAGACTTCGGGCCGTGACCGACCTCCTGGCCGTGCTGGTGGAGCGGGGCATGCTGCTGGAGTCGGCCCGCGGGCCCATCCCCAACGGCGCGGAGCTGGCCGCGGGCGAGCCCATCCGGGGGAGCTGGTGGGCCCATCCGGCCGCCCACCAGATCTACGACGTGCTCAACGGGCTGCGCGACTCGCCCGACGTGGTCCGCCTGCGCCTGATCAACGGCAAGATCACGCTGGTCCACCGGCGGGTGTGGCCCGCCCTGTCCCGCCTCCGGTCGTCCTTCCCGGCGGAAGCCCTGGCCCGGGTGGACGAGGTCCACACGGCCTCGGGCCGCCACCGCGCCGTCTCGGTCCCGTTCGCCGACTGGCTGCCCGACGCCGAACGCCGGGCCGGCGAGGCGCTCACGGCGGACGACGCCGCGGCCCTCCTCCCCGAGTGCCTCCGGCCTAGCCCTGGCCCGGGGACAGCACCTCGCGCTCGTATTCGACCACGGCCTCGATCTCCTCGTCGGTGAGGGTGCCCTGCCAGGCGGGCATGTTGTTGCGGCCCTCGCGCACCACCGTGAGGTGCTCGTCGCGGGTGAGGCGGTCGGCCACGCCGGCCATGCTCGGGCCGTTGGCGCCCTCGCCGGAGCCGCCGTGGCAGGCCGCGCAGCGCTGGCGGTAGACGGTGGCGCCCAGGTCCTCGCCCCCCTCGGCCGCGGTGGTCGCCGTCGTGGCGGAGCCGCCGTCGGGCGGGACCGCGAAGGCGAGCACGCCGCCGTCGGGGTCGCGGGGCGCGCCGGCCAGCCACCAGCCCCAGCCGGCGTAGATCACGCCGTCGACGACCGCGATCCCGCCCGCGGCGGGGAACGGCACGTCGTAGGACCAGAGCCGGGAGCCGTCGGAGGCGTCGTAGGCGGCGATGCGGCCGGAGTCGTCCGACACGTAGAGGACACCGTTGGCCCAGGTCACCGGGCCGGTGATGTGGGCGCCCACGTCGACCCGCCACTGCTCCTCGCCGGTGTCGGCCGCGAGGGCCACCATGTCGGCGTTGCGGGAGGCGTCGTTGGACGTGACGTAGACGGTGCCGCCGGCCACCGCGGCGGAGGCCATGACCCCGCCCTGGGTGCCGCCCGCGGTGAGCGGCGCCTCCCACAGGATCGCGCCCGTGTCCCGGTCGAGCGCCCGGTAGGTCCCGGCCTTGTCGCCGACGCCCACCGCGTCCTTCCCGTCGACCTGGAACAGGTTGGGCATGGCGCCGACGTCGGCGTCGAGCCCCGTGGGCTGCGTGAGGGTCCAGGCGTCGTCCTTGGTGAACTGGGTGTGCCAGAGCTCTGTGCCGGTCTGGAGGTCGAGGGCCAGCAGCGAGTCGGTCAGCGGCGACGCGGGCAGGCCGTAGGCCTGGCCGACGCCGATGTAGACCACGCCGCGCTCGGTGTCGATGGCGGGCGACGACCAGACCGAGTTGCCCGCCGACTGCGTGGCGTCGCCCGCGGTCACGTAGAAGCGCCACTTCTCCGTGCCCGTGGCGGCGTCGAGGGCCACGATGTGGCCCCGGAAGGTGTTGGGACTGCCGGTCGCGAACACCTCGTAGCTGGCCACGCCCACGACGACGAGGCCGTCCACCACCACCGGCGAGCCGAAGATGACGGCCTTGGGGTGGTCGCCGATCTGGGTGTCCCACACCGGCTCGCCGGTGTCCCGGGCCAGGGCCACGATGCGCCCGTCGAACGTGCCCGCGTAGACGTTGTCGTCGTCGAGGGCCACGGACCCGCCGACGTAGCCCCCGCCGACCTCGTGGTTCCAGACCTCGCTGCCGTCGTCGGTGCTGAGCGCCCGCACGTGGCTGGTCCAGTCGCCGAAGTAGATCACCCCGTCGGACACGGCGGGCGTGGCGCTCATGCCGTCGAGGCCCCGCACGTCCCACTTGGGTGCCAGGCCGGCAACCGTGTCGACATCGAGCGCGGTCTCGCCGGTCACGGCCCGGGTGTTCTCGAGGTCGAGCCCGACCCGCAGCCACTCGGCGGCCGGCGCGGCCTCGTCGCCGGCACCCGCGGCCTCGCCCCCGCCGCCCCCGCCGTCGTCGTCGCCGGCGCACGCGGCGGCGACCAGGCCCGCCACCGCCACCAGCGCCGCCAGCCGGAGCGCGCGGCGTCCACCACGATGCAGTTCCCCAGAGCTCCCCACGGTGCGGCACCGTAGCCGCTCACCGCGTGAGGCCAAAAGTGCGCCATCCAGTGCGACAAAGGACTACATGGGTGGGGGCTCTTTTGAGGACATTGACGGGCCGTCCCGGGCACCGTACGTTGCCTTCCCGGCCGGCTCGTTGGCCTGAAAACGAGAACCGGTTTTCATAATTCCAGGACACATGATTTCCGCTGGGCGGCCGCGCCGAGGACTCGGCGGGGGCTGGAGTCCGCCGATCTGCTCGTCGGCGACCAGAGCAGCCCACGCCGTGGTGGCCCGTCCCCTCGGGGCCGCAGGGATCCTTGTCCCCGCGGTCACCTCCACCGGGGGGACGGGCCGCAGCCGCGCCCGGAGTCAGGCCCGGGCCCGGCCGTCGAGCCGGATCGTCCAGGCGTCGACCGTGTCGACCACGAGGAGCGTGTCGCTCCACGGGTCGCGGGCCAGCGTGTCGCGCACCTGGTCCTCGCCGTCGGCCTCGATGGCCAGCACCACCCGGTGCCCGTCGGCCAGCGGGCCGCCCAGCACGATGAAGCCGGCATCGACCAGGCCGTCCATGAAGGCGGCGTGGTCGTCCCAGCCCTCCTGGTCCTCCACGGGACGAGCCGGGTCCCAGCGGGGCCCGGCTCGTCGCATCACCACGTAATACGTCACCCTCGGCGTTCTAGCTCATGCCTACGGGCGGTAGTAGGGGTCCTCTTCGACGATCGTGCTGCGACGCCGGCCGCCGAACCCGCCCCAGCTGTTCCAGAACACGAGGGACGCGATAAGGCCGACCACGCCCACGAGCATCAGGATCACGCCGATCGCATCCAGGTCCAAGCCCTGGACGGAGACGTTGACAGCGAAGGTGAGAATGGCGCCTACGGCGATCAGGAAGAGACTGGTTCCGAAGCCCATGATCGAGTGCTCCTTGGGTGCGGCAGGGTCGGACCCTCCCCCCGTACCCCCGCGCCGCCGGAACTAGACGGAGCGCGTGACCGGGTCACGCCGCCGGGTGGCGATGCCCCGCAGGTCACCGTCCTCGTCGTGCCAGGGCTCGGCCGGCTCGAACCCGGCCGCGGCCAGCGCGGGCGCGAGGGCCGCGTCCTGGTCGCCGCCCAGCTCCAGCAGCAGCCGGCCGCCCGGTCGCAGCAGCCCGGCGGCGGCCGCGACCACCCGTCGCACCAGGTCCAGCCCGTCGGCGCCGCCGTCGAGCGCCCGCCGCGGCTCATAGCGCTGCACGTCCGCGGGGAGCAGCCCCAGCGCGTCCGTGGGGACGTAGGGCGCCACCGCGGTCACCAGGTCGAACGCCCCCGGGCGCAGCGGCGGGCCGGCCAGGTCCCCCACCACCACGGGGACGCGGTTGCGCCGGGCGCAGGCCGCCGCCCGCGGGTCGACGTCCACGCCCACGACCGCGGCCCCCGGCACCGAGGCCGCCAGGTGGGCGGCCACCGCGCCGGTCCCCGTGCACAGGTCGGCGGCACGACCGCCCGCCGGCAGGTGGGCGGCCGCCCGGGTGGCGAGCTCCTCCGTCTGGTACCGGGGGACGTAGAGGCCGGCGTCCACGGCCAGCGGGCGGCCGCAGAACCACGTGGTCCCGGTGATCCAGGCGAGGGGCTCACCCTGCTCCCGGCGGCGGACCCACGCCTCCAGCGTGGCCGCGTCGGGCACGGCGGCCAGCAGCTCGTCCGCCTCCTCGCCGGCCGCGACGCAGCCCGCCACCTCCAGCCGCTCGACCAGCGCGGCCCGGTCGATCACCCGGGGGCACCCG
>DATBGF010000640.1:0-3587 GCA_036558145.1 Acidimicrobiales bacterium | reverse complement strand
GTGACCTGCTGCGGCCCCACGAGCCCGGACGTGATCTGGCAGGCGCTGCTCAACGGGCAGTCCCCCGCCGCCCTCGAGGTCCAGATCACCGACCCTGCGCTCACCACCGAGGCAGCGCAGGCCCTCGGGATCACCCAGGCGGTCGGCGGCAACAACGCGTGGCGCAACGGGGCCGCGACCACGGCCGGGCCCGGCTTCACCACCTACCACGACCCCGGCCAGCCCCGGGTGACGAACATCCACCGCATCGCCGACATCGTGCGGGGAGCGGTGATCATGCCGGGCGACACCTTCTCCATCAACGACTACGTGGGCCCCCGCACCGTGGCGAAGGGCTTCGTGGAGGCCGGGGCCATCCGTGAGGGCGAGCACGTGGACGAGGTGGGCGGGGGCGTGTCCCAGTTCGCCACCACCACGTTCAACGCGGCCTACTTCGCGGGGCTCGACATCCTCACCTACCAGGCCCACAGCGAGTCGTTCTCCCGCTACCCGCCCGGCCGCGAGGCGACCATGGGGTTCCCGGCCCCGGACCTGAAGATCCGCAACAACACGCCCTACGGGATCCTGATCTGGCCGACCTACACGGGGACCAGCCTCACGGTGACGCTGTACTCCACCCCCTTCGCGACCGGCGCGCAGACCGGCATCTCCGAGTCGATGTCGGGCGCCTGCCGCGTCGTGACGACGACCCGCACCCGCACGTTCCCCGACGGCCACACGGCGAACGACACGTTCAAGGCCACCTACCGGCCGGGCGAGGGCCTGACCTGTTGAGGCGGACCGACGCGGTCGTCGTCGGCGCCGGCCCGGCCGGGACCGCGGCGGCCATCACCCTGGCGCGCCGCGGCCGCGACGTCGTGCTGGTGGACAAGGCCACCTTCCCCCGGGACAAGATCTGCGGCGACGGCCTGACCACCGGGGCCCTGCGCCTGCTGGACGGGCTGGGGCTGGACCCGGCGGCCATCCGCTCGTGGCAGACGGTCGACGACGTCGTCGTCCGGGGCCCGGCCGGGCACCAGGTCACGTTCCCGCTGCCCCGCGGCCGGGGCACGTACGCGGCGGTCGCCCGGCGCACCGAGCTCGACGCCGCCCTGGTGGACCGGGCCCGGGCCGAGGGCATCACCGTCCTCGAGGGCCACGGCTGCACCGGCGCGACCGAGCACGCCGACCGGGTCGTCATCGGGGTCGAGGACCACGACGACGTCGAGGCGCCCTACGCGGTGGCCGCCGACGGGATGTGGTCGCCGGTGCGCAAGCACCTCGGCCTGGCCACCCCCGGCTACCGCGGCGAGTGGCACGCGTTCCGCCAGTACTTCACGAACGTCGGGCCCAGGGCCGCCGACCTGGTCGTGTGGTTCGAGCCGGATCTCCTGCCCGGCTACGCCTGGTCGTTCCCCCTGCCGGGCGGGCGGGCCAACGTCGGCTTCGGCATCCAGCGGGGCGGCAAGGTGGCCCGGATCCAGGACATGGCCGGCATCTGGCGCGAGCTGCTCGACCGGCCCCACATCCGGGCCGTGCTGGGCGACGAGGCGACGGCAGAGTCGCCGCACCGGGCGTGGCCCATCCCCGCCCGCATCGACGAGGCGGTGCTCACGGGGCGCCGCACCCTGTTCGTGGGCGACGCGGCCGCCGCCACCGACCCGCTGACCGGCGAGGGGATCGGCCAGGCGCTGCTCACCGGCATCCTGGCGGCCGAGGCGGTCCTCGGCGGGCCGGGCCCGGGCACGGTGACCGCGACCTACCGCCGGCAGGCGCGGGCCGCGCTGGTGGCGGACCATCGCATGTCGCTCCTGCTCATCCGGGCGGTCCGCCACCGCAAGGGGGTGCGGGCCGGGATGCGGCTGGCGGGGGCGACGGGCTGGACCCGGCGCAACTTCGCCCGCTGGCTCTTCGAGGACTATCCCCGCGCCCTGGTGGCCACGCCCCGGCGCTGGCACCGCAGGATGTTCACGGGCGACGGTGCATACACCACGGAGCGGACGGACGCCCGCACCGGCACCTGAACTTCGCGCCGAAGTCACACGGCGTTCACATATTCGCCATTACGCGGCTACCGGGCGCGCCTAGCGTGGCCGCTGCGGACACCGGGCGGGTGCGGTCATCCCCCCTCGACCGACACCCAGCGCCCGTGATCCGCCACGTGGCCGACTGCGGCGGTGCGGCCACCCAACCAGCATCCGGCGCCCCCGCCCCCCGGGGTGCGCCGGTTGCGCGTCCGGGGACATGCGACCATGCACCGGTGCAGCGGGTGTCGGTCGTGGGCAACAGCGGGTCGGGCAAGACCACGCTCGGGCGGAAGCTGGGGGCGGCGCTGGACGCCCCCTACGTCGAGCTCGACAGCATCTTCCACCAGCCGGGCTGGACCGAGCTGCCGAGAGAGGAGTTCCGCGAGCGGGTGTCGGCCATCGTGGCCGGCGACCGCTGGGTGGTCGACGGGAACTACTCGCACGTCCGGGACCTGATCTGGGAGCGGGCCGACACGGTGGTGTGGCTGACCCTGCCCCGCTGGCTGGTCTTCCGCCGGCTCCTGTGCCGGACCGTGACGCGGGGCGTGCGCCGGACCGAGCTGTGGAACGGCAACCGTGAGCAGCTCCGCAACCTGTTGAGCCCGGACCCGATGAAGTCGATCGTCCTGTACTCGTTCCTCAACCACAAGGGCAGCGTCGAGCGCTACGAGCAACGGGTGGCCGATCCCGCGCACGCGCACCTGGACGTCGTGCGTCTGCACTCCCCCGCCGATGTGCGCCGGTTCACCGACGAACTCGCCTGCCCCGCCACTTGACCCGGCGGTCAAGTGGCGGACAGCATCACAGGATGCTGCGCACGCGCCTGACCGAAGCCCTCCAGATCGAGCACCCGGTGATGCTCGCGGGCATGGGCGGCGTGTCGTACCACGCCCTCGCCGCCGCGGTCAGCGGGGCCGGCGGGTTCGGCTGCCTGGGCGCCTCCACCATGGCCGACGACCAGATGCGCGACGAGATCGCCGCGGTCCGCCAGGCGACCGACAAGCCGTTCGGCGTCGACCTGCTCACCGCCCTGCCCCGCGGCCTGGAGGCCAAGGTCGACGACATCATCCGGGGCGGCGCCACCGCCTTCGTGGCCGGCCTGGGCGTGCCCCGCGACGTGGTGGACCAGTGCCACGCGGCCGGCCTGGTCGTCGTGAACATGTGCGGCAAGGTGCGCCACGCCCTCGCGGCGGTGGACGCCGGCTGCGACATCGTGGTGGCCCAGGGCACCGAGGCCGGCGGCCACACCGGGCGGGTCGCCACCATGGCGCTGGTCCCCCAGGTGGTGGACGCGGTCGGCGACCGGGTGCCGGTGGTGGCGGCCGGCGGCATCGTGGACGGCCGGGGCCTGGCCGCGGCGCTGGCGCTCGGCGCCGACGGCGTGTGGGTCGGCACCCGCTTCATCGCCACCCCGGAGGCCCGCAGCGTGGCCGGCTACAAGGACGTGCTCCTGCGCAGCCACGAGGACGACACCACGGTGACCCGGGCCTACACCGGCAAGACCTGCCGGGTCATCGCCAACAGCTACACCTCGCGCTACGAGGAGGGCGACCTGCAGGCCGAGCGCTTCCCCCAGCAGGT
>DATBGF010000639.1:0-8176 GCA_036558145.1 Acidimicrobiales bacterium | reverse complement strand
GAGGCGGTGCGCACCGAGCCGGAGCGCTTCGGCGCCGAGCAGCGGCGCGACCTCGCCTGGGCGATGGTCGAGTCCGAGGTGCTGCGCCTCCACGTGTGCCGGCGCCTGTCCGACAGCCTGGACGGCATCACCCACGGGCCGGAGGGCTCGGTCGACAAGCTGCTCATGACCCAGGTCGAGCAGGCGGTCGGCCACGCCGCCCTCAGCGTGGGGGGCGCCGCCCACGGCGACGGCGACGACACGTGGCTCAAGGTGTACCTGTACAGCCGGGCGCAGAGCGTGATGGGCGGGACGTCCCAGATCCAGCGCAACCTGGTGGCCGGCCGGATCCTGGGGTTGCCCACATGACCAAGTACGACCTGCCCGACGTGCTCCAGGTGGAGGAGGACGGACCGATCCGCCTCGTCCGCCTCAACCGGCCCGACCAGCTCAACGCCACGAACCACGAGCTGCACTCGGGGCTGGCCGCGCTGTTCCCCCAGCTCGACGCGGACGGCGACGCCCGGGTGGCCGTGCTGACCGGCAACGGGCGGGCGTTCTCCGCGGGCGGCGACTTCGGCTACATCGACCAGCTGGCCGGCGACGCCGACCTGCGGCGCGAGAGCCTCACCCACGGGCGCCAGATCGTGACCGGCATGGTGGCGTGCCGGGTGCCGGTCGTGGCCGCGGTCAACGGGCCCGCCGTGGGGCTCGGGTGCAGCCTGGTCGCGCTGTCCGACATCGTCTACATGGCCGAGAGCGCGCACCTGGCCGACCCCCACGTCATGGTCGGGCTGGTGGCGGCGGACGGCGGGCCGGTGACCTGGCCCCTGCTGACCAGCCTGCAGCTGGCCAAGGAGTACGCGCTGACCGGCGATCCGATCCCCGCGGCCCGGGCCGCCGAGATCGGCCTGGTCAACCACGTGTGCGCCGACGGCGAGGTCCTGGACCAGGCCCTGGCGTGCGCCCGGCGCATCGCCAAGCTGCCGCGGCGGGCGACCGAGGACACAAAGCGCATCCTCAACATGCACCTGGAGCGGGCCGTGCTGGCCACGCTCGACTTCGCCCTCACGGCCGAGGACCGGTCGTTCACCTCCCCCGAGCTGCGGGCCAACATCGACCGCCTGCGGAAAGGACGCCAGTAGTGGACTTCGAGCTCGACGACGACCAGCTGGACCTGCAACGCGTCGTCCGTGACGTCGTCGAGCGGGAGTGCCCACCGGCGCTGGTCCGATCCGTCGTCGACGGGAGCGACGACGGGCGGTCGCTGTGGAAGACGCTCGTCGAGCTCGACTGGCCCAGCCTGACCGTGCCGCTCGACGACGGCGGCATGGGCATGTCCGCCGTCGAGCTGGCCATCACCCTGGAGGAGCTGGGCCGGGGGGCCGACCCGACGCCCTTCCTGGCCACCACCAGCCAGTACGTGCCGCTCGTGCGCGAGGCCGCCGGCTCGGACCGGCGCCGGCGCCTGCTGGGCGCGGTCTGCGCCGGCGGGACGGGCGCGGCCGTCTTCGCCGCCGACACGGTCCGGGCCCGGTCCGAGGGCGACACGTGGGTGCTGGCGGGGACGGCCCGCTACGTGATCGACGGCGACCGGGCCGACGAGCTGGCCGTCGTGGCGACCACCGACGACGGCGTGGGTGTGTTCGTGGTCCCGGCCGGCGACGCCACCAGCGTGCGGACCGACACGTTCGACGGGTCGTTCCACCTCGCCGACATCACGCTGCACGGCGTGCGGGTGGGCGAGGACCGGGCGTTCGTGGGCGTCGGCGTCGAGGACGCGGTGGCCCGCGCCCGGGATGAGGCCGCGGGCGGCCTGGCCGCGGTCATGGTCGGGGCCTGCCAGCGGGTCCTCGACCTGGTGGTCGGCCACATCAAGGAGCGGCGCCAGTTCGGCGTGCCGATCGGCTCGTTCCAGGCGGTCAAGCACATGGCCGTCGACATGTTCGTCGCCATCGAGCGGGCGCGGGCGCTGTGCCAGTTCGCGGCGCTGACGGTGGCCCGCGACGACGAGCGGCGGGCGCTGGCCGCGTCGCTGGCCAAGGCGGCCGCGGGCGAGTGCCAGCGGCTGGTGGCCCGCCACGGCGTGCAGCTGTTCGGGGGCCTCGGCTTCACGTGGGAGAACGACCTGCAGATCTACCTGCGGCGGGCCAAGGTCGGCGAGCCGCTGCTGGGATCGAGCGCCGAGCACCGGGCCCGTGCCGCGCGGCTGGTCATCGAGGCCGGGCCCGCGCTGGCGGCCTCGTCGATGCGGCTGAGCGTGGACGAGGCCACCGAGGCGTTCCGGCGCGACCTGAACGCCTGGCTGGACGACAACACCCCGGACGACGCCACGGCCCTGACCGAGCGCAACCGCTCGTCCGCCCACATCCCGGCCTGGGCCCGGGAGTGGCAGCGGAAGATGTTCGACTCCGGCTGGCTGGTCCCCGGCAATCCGCCCGAGTACGGCGGCCGCAACGCCAGCCTGGTCGAGCAGTTCGTGGCCCAGGAGGAGCTGGGCCGGCGCCGCATCTACCCCAGCTACAACCCGCAGGGCCTGAGCATCATCACCCCGTCCATCCTGGCCTTCGGCACGGAGGAGCAGAAGCAGCGCTGGGCCCGGCCGATCCTGCGGGCCGAGATCACCGCGGCGCTCGGCATGAGCGAGCCGGACGCGGGATCCGACCTGGCGGGCCTGCGCACCCGGGCGGTTCTCGACGGCGACCACTTCGTGGTGAACGGCCAGAAGGTGTGGACCTCGGGCGCGCACGACGCGGACGTGATCTTCGCCTTCGTCCGCACGGACCCCGACGCCCCGAAGCACAAGGGCCTCAGCGTCCTGCTGGTGCCGACGGACAGCCCGGGGCTGACCCGGCGCCCGTTCGGGTCGATCGTGGGGCCGGACGACCTCGACTTCAACGAGGTGTTCTTCGACGACGTGGCGGTCCCGGCCGAGAACCTGGTCGGCGAGCTCAACGAGGGCTGGCGGGTCGCCACCGGCTCGCTGGGCCACGAGCGGGCCATGCTGTGGCTGGGCTTCGCCGAGCGCCTGGACGACTTCGTGACCCACGGCCGTGACGCCCTTGCCGCCCGGGGCCTGTCCCGCGACGCGCTGGTCCTCGACTGGTTCGGCACCCTGGTGGCCGACGCCTACGCGCTGCGGCTGCTGGGCTACCGCACGCTGGCCCAGGCCCGCCGGGGCATCGAGGCGACGGAGCAGTCGATCCTCAAGCTGTTCGGCTCGGAGGCGGCCCAGGCCGCGTCGCTCAACTTCCTGGAGGCCCTCGGCCCCGACGCGTTGGATCCGGACCGCCGCAGCGCCCCGATCGACCCCCTGCACCTCGAGGCCTACACCGCCAGCTGGTGGGAGCGCTACCTGCGCAGCTTCTCCGGCACCATCGCCGGCGGCACGTCCCAGATCCAGCGCAACATCATCGCCGAACGGGTCCTCGGCCTCCCCCGCTGACGGCGTCGGTGGCACGGCCGGCGAGCGTCGCCCACGGCCGGGACCACACGCAGGCCTCCCCCGCCGCGGTCGCCGTGTCCCGCAGCCATGCCCCGTACCCGCGGCGGTCAGCGCCCGGAACCGCGGGCCCGATGCACTCGTCGCGAACGTCTCCCACAACACCGGCCGATCCAGCTCGATGACGTAGACGGCCCGCACGTCGATCCCGCCCCAGCCGATGCGCGGATCGATCCCCTCGCCCTCGACGACCCCACCGGGGCCCGCCAGCCGGCCGGCGGCCTCGACGATCAGCGGATGCAGCCGCTCGGTCCACGCGATCAGCGCCGCCACCAGGCTGTCGGCCGGCTGCCGCCAGGGCGCATCCAACGTGTCCAGGAAGTGCGGGCACCCGCCGTCCTGCAGCTGTCGCGACAGGTCGTCCACGTGCACCACCTCGCCGCCGAGCGCCAGCGCGCACGTGGTCTTACCGGGCCGTCACGTGGGTGGACGAGAAGAAGCGCGCGAGGCGCTGGGCGAGGGCGGTGGGGTTCTGGACCATCAGGAGGTGGCCGGCTCCGGGGAGGACGAAGCGCTCGGCGTGGGGGAACCAGGTCTGGACCAGGTCGGCGCCCTCGGCGAACCGGGTCGCCGACCGCTCGCCTTGGACGTTGAGCACCGGTTGGGTGACCTCCCGGGCCTCGGCCGGGCCGAAGCTCCAGTCCTGCACCACGGGCATCTCGGCGCGGAAGAACAGGTCGGCGCGGCTGACGGCGGTGTCGAACGCGGTGGGCACGGCCCGGTCCAGGTGGGTGCGGTAGTCCGCCCCGGCCACGCTCTGGCAGAACCCGTCGACGGCGGCCGGGATGTCGCCCCGCCGGTAGGCGGCGATGGCGGGGCCGAGCGAGGCGAGGACCTCGGGCGCGCTGGGGACGTTGCGGATGGCCGGCTCCAGCAGCGCCAGCGACGCCACGCGGGCGGGGGCGTCCCGGGCCACCTGGAGCGCCAGCAGCGCGCCGTAGGAGTGCCCGACCGCGTGGGCCGCCGGCCAGCCCACGTGGTCGAGTAGCTGTACGCAGGTGGCCGCGTCGGCGGCCAGCGAGAGGGGCGCGTAGCCGCCGTCCTCGGCCGGGGGCGGCCGGCGCGTGTAGCGCAGCACCGCGTAGCCGCCCAGCTCGGGCGCCAGCGGGTCGTACCACCGCTCGAAGGCGGCGGAGTGCAGCAGCACTACCGGCTCGCCCTCGCCCGCCACCCGGTAGTCGACCTCGGTCCCGTCGATCCGCAAGTGATCCATGGCCGCCCTCGCAATCCACCGCATAGTCCATCGCAGAATCAACTACAGAACAACTGTAGTGAATCAATTGGTACTGTATCGGAATGGCCGAAGTCAAGACCCCGCGGCGCCGGTACCACTCCCCCCTGCGGGCAGATCAGGCCCAGCGCACCCGCGGCCGGGTGCTGGACGCCGCGTTCCGCCTGTTCGTGGAGCGCGGCTACGCCGGCACCACGGTGGCCACCGTCGCCGAGGGAGCGGGCGTGTCCCCCGAGACCGTCTACCAGTCCTTCGGGGGCAAGCGCGGCCTGCTGGAGGGCGTCATCGACGCGGCCATCACCGGCCCCGACGAGGGCCCGGCCGATGATGAGGCGTTGTGGGCGTCCCTGGCCGAACTGCCGGACCCGCGGAGCCGTCTGGCCCGGATGGTCGATTACAGCTGCGCCATCCTGGCCCGGACCCGACCGATCCACGCGGTGATCCGAGGCGCGGCGGACAAGGAGCCGTTCGCCGCCGCCCTGGGCCACCGCCTGCTGCAGGACCGGCTCGTGTCGCAGACGGAGCGGATCCGCCGCTACCTGGGTGACGACCTCGCGCCGGAGCTCTCGGTCCCCGAGGCGGGCGAGCGCTACAGCGCGCTGGTCAGCCCCGACCTCTATCACCTGCTGACCGTGGAGATGTCCTGGACCGCGGACCAGCATCGCCAATGGCTCATTCGGCTGCTGGAGACCGACCTTCTGGGCCCGGCGCTGCCGCGATCCCGTCGATCTCCACGAGCTGATCCTGGTAGCCCAGGACGGTGACGCCCAGCAGCGTGCTCGGCGGCCGGTGCGGCGCCAAGCCTGAAGACACGACGTCCCACACCACCGTCAGGTCGTGCCGCAGGCCGACGACGTAGATGGTGGTCCGCACCAGGTCCTGCGGCCCGCACCCGTGGGCCGCCAGGACCGCGAGCAGGTTGGCCAGCGCCACCTGCGCCTGCTCCCGGTGGTCGCCCGGGGCCACGACCCGCCCCTCGGGATCGAGCGGGCACGCCCCGGCCGTGAGCACCACCGCCCCGGGCGGGGCCACAGCGGCGTAGTCGTACGGCACCCCGGGGTACAGCCCCTCGGGACCACTCATCGGCCGACCACGAGCAGCAGGTTGAGCACCAAGGTCAGGACCAGCGAGCCCACGATCATCAAGCGCCAGGGAACGATCACCCGGACCCGCGACCGGTCGTGCTCGCCGCCGGGCGGCGGCTCGTGGCGCTCGATGGCCCGGTCGATGCCCTCCCCGATCCGCCGCCCCGCGCCCGGGAACAGGCGCAGCGCCACGTTGAGGACGACGGTGAGGACCACCGACAGCACGATCGAGACCACGAGCCACTGCGGCACGGCTCCATCCTGCCGGAACTCGCGGCGAGTCGGTCGGGGTGCGGACGTAGGGTCCGGGCGTGGGCTTCTTCGACAGGCGCCGTCCCGAGACCGAGGACGACGAGCCGGACGACGAGGACGAGCTGGACGAGCCGCGCGCCACGTACCTCGGAGGCGTCGTCCCGATCGAAGCTCTCGTGGCGCGCTCGGAGAGCGCGGCGGTCGCCGTGCGCCACGTCGTGGCCTACCCGGACGGGTTCGAGTTCACGGTCGAGGTGTGGGTGCGGCTGCCCGCCCCCAGGCGGCGCCCGTGGGAGCCGATCATGCTCGAGCTGGTCGGGTACCCGCCGGGCAAGGATCCGCCGCCGGAGTTCCTCCGCTTCGGGATCGAGTTCCCCGACGGTGCCACGGTCACCAACCTCGACGCCGGGCCGTGGGAGACGTCACCCGACGCCACCCAGCCGGAGCATGGCATGGAGTCACAGCACGGGAGCGGGTCGTACGGGCACCACGAGCAGACCATGTGGGCCTGGCCCGTGCCCGACGCGGACGACGGTGTCGTCGCCTTCGTGTGCGAGTGGCCCGCCTACGACATCGCCGAGACCCGCTACGAGATCGACGCGGGGGAGCTCCGCCGGGCCGCAGGGCGGGCTCGGGCCGTGTGGCCCGACCTGACCGGCCCGTCCCACGTCACCCGGAGTGCCATCACTGGAACTCTGTCGACCCAGACGATGCGGTCACAGCGACGCGAGGCGGAGGAGTAGGTCGGCCACCTTCTGGGGCTCGGTGATCATCAGGTCGTGGCCGGTGTCGATGTCCCAGAGGCGGCCGGCGTCGGCGGCGGGGGCCAGGCGGGCCGGGTCGCGGGTGGCCAAGGTCGACGTGCAGACGATGTGGGTCTGGGGGAGCTTCCAGAGGTCCTGCTCGTTGGTCAGGACCAGCGGTTGGGCGAAGCACGCGAACGGGTGGGGGGTCAGGCGGGCCTGGAGCCAGGCGATGTCGTCCGGGTCGGTCACGCCGTAGTTCGGGAGGGGCTCGGTGCCGGGGTCGAGGACCAGCTCGACGCCGTCGACGAACCGGGCCGTGCGGCGGGCCGCGTTCATCAGGGGGGCGGCCAGCTCGGCCAGGGACTCGCCGTTCACCGGGGTGGCGGCGTCGAGGAACACCAGGTGGCCGACACGGTCGTGGGCGCGGTCGGCCACGCCGGTGATGACCATGCCGCCGTAGCTGTGGCCCACCAGGATCACGTCGTGCAGGTCCTCGTAGTGCAGGACCGCCACGACGTCGGTGATGTGGGTGTCCAGGTCGATGCCGGGGCCGAGCAGGTGGGCCCGCTCGCCCAGGCCGGTCAGCGTGGGGGTGTGCACGTCGTGGCCCGCGTCGCGCAGGAGCGCCGCCACGTAGCGGTAGCACCAGCCGCCGTGGGCGCCGCCGTGCACCAGGACATAGGTCGCCACGGCCGGGCTACCGGGACAGGATCGAGACGCCGGCCGTGCCGGGGGCGCCGTAGAGCTGGGCGTAGCCGACCCGGGGGTCGCCGGGCACCTGGCGCTCGCCCGCCTGCCCGCGCAGCTGGAGGACCAGCTCGTGCACCTGGCGCAGGCCCGAGGCGCCGACCGGCTCGCCGTTGGCGATGAGGCCGCCGTCGGTGTTGACCGGCATCGGGCCGCCGATCTCCGTCGCGCCCTCGGCGATCAGCCGCTCCTGGTCGCCGTCGGCACAGAAGCCGTTCTCGGCCATGTGGATCACCTCGGCGCCCGCGTCGGTGTCCTGGAGCTGGATCACGTCCACGTCCTCGGGGCCGATGCCCGCCTCCTCGTACGCAGCGCGGGAGGCGTAGACCGTGGGCGCGTCGTCCTGGTCCACCGCGGCCCAGGTGCTGTGGACCTCGTGGGCGCCGTAGCGGCGGGTCCGCAGCGTGGCGGCCCGCAGGTACACGGGCGTCGAGGTGTACTGCGAGGCGAGCGACGCCCGGCACAGCACGGCGGCGGCCGCACCCTCATCGGGGGCGCAGAACATGTATTGCGTCAGCGGGTAGTTGAGCATCCGCGACTCGAGGATCGTCTCCTCCGGGACCGGCTTGCGGCGGAACGCGTTGGGGTTGAGCCCGCCGTTGCGGAACGCCTTCGCCGACACCTTCGCCAGGGA